>WHSO01000129.1 GCA_009380075.1 Alphaproteobacteria bacterium
ACGATCTCCTCGCGCCGGATTCGCAGCAGCCGGGCGACACGGGCATGGCGTTCCCTCCCCGCCGGCTCGGCTATCCGCCGCCAGTCGAGACGCGATGCAAGGAAGGTGCTCTCGGCGTTCGGATCTGGAATCCGTTCGCGGTTGGCCTCGTCGGCGAAGCGCGCGAACCGGCGGAACTCGCGGCGCCGGCCCTCGCGCACGGCGTCGGCCAGCTCGCCGTGAAAATCCGTGAAGAAGCCGAAGGCAGCTCTCTCTCCCCATTCCTCCCCCATGAACAGGAGCGGGATATGAGGCGCCAGCAGCAGGATCGCCGTCAGCGCCTCGACCGCACGGGCCGGCGCCAGATCGGTCAGCCGTTCGTTGAAGGCGCGGTTGCCGATCTGGTCGTGGTTCTGAATGAAGCTCACGAAGGCCGTCGGCGGCATATGCGCGCAGGGGACGCCGCGCGGCGCGGCGCCCCAGAATCCGGAAACCTCGCCCTGGAAGATGAATCCCTCGGCCAGGGCGCGCGCCAGCCCGGCGACTGCGTCTTCGGCATAGTCGATGTAATAGCCTTCCGCCTCGCCGGTCGCGAGCACGTGCGCGGCGTGATGGAAATCGTCGTTCCATTCCGCGGTGTAGGCCCTGACGGCGCCATCCGCGGCACGTTCGTGCAGGCGGGTGATGTTGCGGTCGTCCTCGGTGGTCAGGTGTATGTCGCGGTCCTTGATACGCGCGCGCACCGTCGCCGCGATGGTCTCCAGCAGGTGCTCGGAGGACGGGTCGTGGATTTCGTTGATCGCGTCCAGGCGCAGCCCGTCGAACCGGTATTCCTCCAGCCAGTAGAGCGCGTTCTCGACGAAGAAGTCGCGCACGGGCGCCCGGTCGTAGGCGATGGCGGCGCCCCAGGGCGTCTGGCGCGCCTCGTCGAAGAACTCCGGGGCGTAAAGATGGAGGTAGTTGCCGTCCGGGCCGAAGTGGTTGTAGACGACGTCGAGCAGCACCATCAGGCCGCGGGAGTGCACCGCATCCACCAGCGCCTTCAGCCTGTCGGGGCCGCCATAGGCGCGGTGCGGCGCATACAGCAGAACGCCGTCATAGCCCCAGCCGCGATTGCCTCCGAACTGCGCCACGGGCATCAGCTCGATGGCCGTTATGCCGGTCTCGGCCAGGTGATCGAGCCGGCCCTCGATGCCATCGAACGTGCCCTCCACGGTGAAGGCGCCGGTATGCAGCTCGTAGATCACCGCCTCCTCCCACGGCCGTCCCCGCCAGGAGGCAGTGCGCCATGCATAGGCGCGCGGATCGACCAGCATGGAAGCGCCGTGGACGTCACCCTGCTGAGCCCGCGCCGCCGGATCCGGCACCACCGTGCCGTCCGGCAACCGGAAGGCGTAGGCATCGCCCGGCGCGGCGCGGTCCGTCACCGTCTCGAACCAGCCGTCGCCGGCGCGGTCCATCGGCAGTTCCTCGCCGGTGTTTCCGAAGACGAGGCGCAACGTCTTCACCCCGGGCGCCCACAGACGGAAGCGGGTATCCGACGTGCCGTCCAGCGGCTCCGCGCCCCAGCTCCTGCGACAGGCGAAGCGATCCGTCACGGCTTGTCCGCCGTGAACATGAACAGCGAGCGGGCCGGGAGACCGAACATCTCGCCCGGCGTCCGGACGGCGTCTGCGGGTTCGATCGACCCCTCGGCGGTGTCCACGAGAGTGCGCCAGGCGGAACCGATACCGTGGTCCGGCAGGTGGAAGGGAACCGTCTCATGATGGGCATTGAGCAGGATCAGCACCCGGAATTCCTCCGCGTCGCAGAGCAGCATGCCGATGGTCTTCGCATGAGCGACGCCCCAGTCGTCGGGTCCCATGACGCCGCCATCCGGCTTGAACCAGACGATGTTCTGATTGCCTCCTTTCCCGACCTGCTGGCCGTGGAGGAACCGTGTCTGGCGGAGGATCGGCAGGTTGCACCGCAGCCGCAGCAGGCCTTGGACGAAGACCTGGAACGCCTGATCGCGCTCCGAATGTTCTTCCCAGTCGAGCCAGGTGAGCTCGTTGTCCTGGCAGTAGGCGTTGTTGTTGCCCCCCTGCGTGCGGCCGAATTCGTCGCCCATCAGGATCATCGGCGTTCCCTGCGACAGCAGCAGCGTGGCCATCATGTTGCGCCGCATCCGGTCCCGCAGGTCGAGCACCTCCGGGTCGTCGGTCGGCCCTTCGACGCCGCAGTTCCAGCTGCGGTTGTCATCGTGACCGTCGTTGTTGTCCTCGAGATTGGCCTCGTTGTGCTTGTCGTTGTAGGAAACCAGATCCTTGAGCGTGAACCCGTCATGGGCCGTGATGAAATTCACGCTTGTCCACGGCCGCCGCCCGCCGTGGTCGAACAGATCCGCCCAGCCCAGCAGGCCGCGCGCGATGTCGGGAATTCCGTGTTCGTCGCCTTTCCAGAAGCTGCGGATGCCGTCCCGGTAGCGGCCGTTCCATTCCGCCCAGCCGGGCGGAAAATTGCCGAGCTGGTAGCCGGCCGGGCCGATGTCCCACGGCTCCGCGATGAGCTTCACCTCGGACAGGACCGGGTCCTGCCGCACCGCCTCGAAGAAAACCGCCTGATGGCCGAACTCCTCGCGCTCGCGCCCGAGAGCGGTCGCCAGATCGAACCGGAACCCGTCGACATGTACCTCCTCGACCCAGTAGCGCAGCGAGTCCATCACCATCTGCAGCACGCGGGAATGCTTGAGGTTGAGCGTGTTGCCGCAGCCGGTAACGTCGAAATAGTACCGGGGATCGCTGTCGAGGATGTAGTAGCTGGCGTTGTCCGCCCCCTTGAAGGAAAGCGTCGGACCCAGATGGTTGCCTTCGGCGGTGTGGTTGTAGACGACGTCCAGGATCACCTCGATCCCGGCCTCGTGAAGCCGTCGGACCATCAGCTTGAATTCGTGAAGGTCGCCCATGCGCGAGATGTAGCGTGTCGCCGGGGCGAAGAACCCGATCGTGTTGTAGCCCCAGTAGTTGGAGAGCCCCTTTTCGACGAGGTAGCGGTCGTCGAAGAACGCCTGAACCGGCATCAGCTCGATCGCGGTGACGCCCAGCCGCACCAGGTGGTCGATCGCGGGCGGGTGGGCAAGGCCCGCGAAGCTGCCCTTCAGCGGGGGCGGCACGTCCGGATGCCGGGCGGTGATCCCCTTCACATGGGCCTCGTAGATGATTGTGTCGGCCCAGGACGTCCGGGGTCGGATATCCGGCCCCCACGTGACGGCCGGATCGATCACGATGCATTTCGGCATGACGAAGGCGGAGTTCCGCCTGTCCATCGCCAGATCCTCGCGCGGATGCCCGACGCGATAGCCGAATGCCGCATCGTGCCAGCGTAGCTCGCCCTGATACGCCTTGGCGTACGGATCCAGCAGGAGCTTGTTCGGGTTGAAGCGATGCCCCGCTTTCGGATCGTACGGGCCATGGACGCGATACCCGTAAAGCTGGCCGGGCCAGACATCGTGCAGGTAGCCGTGCCA
>WHSO01000132.1 GCA_009380075.1 Alphaproteobacteria bacterium
ACTCGGCCTCGACCGCGTCGGCCTCAACGAGGACTTCTTCATTCTCGGCGGCGATTCCCTGCAGGCGGTCGACCTGTTCCTGCGTATCGAAAAGGAGATCGGACGGCGTTTGCCGCGTTCGGTGCTGTTCGAGGCGGGCACCGTCGCGAAGATGGCCCGCCGCATCGAAGAGGCGGTCGCATCGCCGTGCGTGGTGCCCATCCAGTCCCACGGTAACCATCCACCGTTCTTCTGTGTGCACGACGGCAACGGCCAGGTCCTCAATTACCGCGAGCTTTCACGATTCGTGGGTGACACGCAACCGTTCTACGGCATCCAGTGCCGCGGTCTCGACGGCGAGGAAGAGCCCTTCACCCGCATCGAGGACATGGCCGCATATTACGTGCAGGAGATCCGGAAAGTTCAGCCCGAGGGGCCATACTACCTGGGCGGCTATTCCTTCGGCGGGCGCGTCGCCTACGTCATGGCCCAGATCCTGTGCGCCGCGGGTGAAGAGGTCGCCCTGCTGGCCCTGTTCGACACCTATTGCCATGCCGGCAGGCAGCGAGTCGAAACGCACGACTGGCTCGCGTACCACCTGGAGCGGATGAAGGCCCTGCCGATGGTCCGGGCTCCCGCCTATCTGAAGCAGCGTGCAAGGAACTTCGCGAAGATGGCGTATATGCGCACACGCCTGAAGAGCTACGCCGCCGCATGGCACTTCTACAAGTCACGCGGCAAGCCCTTGCCGCGCTTCCTGCGCCGCCCGATACCCGCAAACGACATGATCCGGCGCAATTACCGGCCGCGGCCCTACGACGGCGACGCGACGCTGTTCAAGTGCGAGCTCTATGCCTGGGCTCACTCCGACCAGCATGACGGCTGGAAGGAGTTGATCAGGGGGAACCTGGATATCCGTCCCGTACCCGGGGGCCACTACGAAATCATGGGCCAGCCCCACGTCCGGACGGTCGCGAAGGAACTGGCCGATGCCCTCGACAAGGCGCGGGCAGCGCACACCGGGCGCATCCGGGGTCCGGCCCGAGCGTCATGGCGCGGCACGTCGGCCCGTCACGAGCCGCCCGTTGACACGGGCGCGCGGCGAATGCCGGCGCGGTAAACGGTTGTTCAGTCTCGCCCGCGAAGGACGGCTATCCACGGTGCGGGTACGGTCATCCACGGATTCGCTGCCAAGTATTGGTTAATATATCTTCCTGTAAATACTCACCCGCGCCTGTATAAAGAGAGTTAACAGCCATTTAGCGCTTGAAACGTGCGGCACGCGTCTGGCACTCTACCTCCTCGCACTTGGGGGCGGAGTGGCCAATGCACAACGACGAGCCGATACCGCATCCGCACAAAGCACGAAAATGTTGGATCGGGTCGATCGCCCCGTTCGTCGTGGCGGTGCTTCTGCTCGATCTTCCTCTCGGCCTGCTTTACGGCCTGAGGGCCGAACTTCGGCATATTTCTCCTTCGATTTCCGGCACCTCCGATGACGTCGTCAGCCTGGTTTACAGCTCCGATACGGTCCTGCCGGCGCTGGCGATCAACAACGGACCGGAGGACGCCATCTCTCCGCACTCGATGGCGGAGCCGACGTGCCATGTCTGTTCGCTGGCGTTCGTCGACGGCATCCTCTTCCCGATGCGTGCAGGGAATTCGTCGAACGCCCTCGTTTACGTCGATGGCGAATCCATTCCCGCTCCGCCCCGTTCGTACGACCCGCACGGTCCTCCTGCCACATAATCCCTGAGGTTGTCGCTTCGGGTGGAATAACCACGCCCGATTCGCGTCGGCGGATTCGCACAATCCGCAGGCGGGATCGGAGATGAAATCCGCCATCGAACCGCGCCGGCCGCCCCGTAAGGGGAAACGGTGCATCGCACCAAGCGGCAAACTACACAGCGTCAATCCCATCGGTTATTCGCGTTCGCGCTCACAAGCCTCTCACTCGCATTCGGGTGGAGCAACACATTTGGCGTTTCGCCGTCGCATTTCCGGGACTTCCCATGCCGGTTACGACGTCGGAACGCAAGGAGTAGACGTCAATGGACATTGAGGTCGAGAAAACCATTACGAATATCGTGCGCCGACACGCACAAGTTCAGCCGGACGCACCGGCCCTGGTCGCCGAGGGACAGGAACCCCTGACTTACGGCGCCCTCGTGCGCCAGATGGACGACGTCCAGGACCGGCTCAACGCCGCCGGATTCGGCCGCGGCGATCGCATCGCCATCATCGGGACCAACGGGCCCGCGTTAACGGCCCTGGTCATTTCGGTCATGGGCTGCGCCGTCGCGGTTCCCATAAATCCGGTCCTGTCGGTCGGTGAATTCATCATGTACCTGCGCGACCTGAAGGTGCGGGCGGTCGCCGTCGAGGCGGAAATGGACACTCCCGTCCGCATCGCCGCCGAGCAAATGGGACTGCCGATCCTGGAAATCGACGCGGCCAGTACCGACCAGGCCGGCGGTTTCGATCTCCGGCACGCCCCCTCCGCGGAACCCACCGCTCGGCCCGGGCCGGCTGGGCCCGATGATCTGGCTCTGGTACTGCTGACCTCCGGCACAACGTCGTACAGCAAGGTCGTGCCCATAACCCACGGGCAGCTCGAGACCAAAGCCCGCCGGACGGTCCGGTTCTTCAAGATGACCGCAGAAGACCGTTGCGTCAATCTGATGCCGCTGTTCCACGCTCATGCGCTGTACACCGCACTCGGAGCAAGCCTCCACTGCGGCGGCAGCGTGGTGATCTTGCACGCATTTTCGGCCGACGTGTTCTTCCGCCTGATCGCGACGCTGAGGCCTACCTGGTATACCGGCAGCTATACTTTCCACCACGCGATCCACGCGGCAGCGCCGCGGCACGCCGCAGAGATCGCAAATTCGCAGCTGCGTTTCATCCGGACAGCTTCAGGACACCTCGACGACCGGATCGCGGAGCAGCTCGAAGGGCTTCTGCACGCACCGGTGATCGAAACCTATTCCAACACCGAACTGAGCATCATCACCAGCCGCCCGCTCCCCCCCGGCAAGCATAAGAAGGGCACCGTCGGCATAGCCGTAGGCGGCAAGGTCGCGATCATGGGTTCGGACAACCGGCCGTTGCCGCCGGGGGAACGCGGTGAAGTGGTCGTGCGCTGCATGGAAGTCTTCAGCGGCTATGAGAACGATTCAGCCGCCAATGCCGAGAGCTTCGTCGACGGCTGGTTCCGTACCGGCGACGAAGGCGTGTTCGATGCCGACGGCTACCTGACCCTGACGGGCCGGATCAAGGACATCATCAATCGCGGCGGCGAGAAGATCACGCCGTCGGAGGTCGACGCCGCCCTGATGGCGCATCCCGATGTGGCCACAGCCGTGACCTTCCCGGTGCCGCACACGACGCTGGGCCAGGAGGTGGCGGCGGCGGTGGTGCCCGAGAAGGGTGCG
>WHSO01000013.1 GCA_009380075.1 Alphaproteobacteria bacterium
GGTGCCGCCGGAGACCGAGCGCGACGTCATCCGGGCCACCCTCGATACGATCGAACAGGCATGGGGCGCGCGGCCGACCGGTTGGCTCGGTGCCTCCATGGCGGAAACCGCCGACACGCTGGAGCACCTGGCCGCGCTCGGCATCGCGTATACCGCCGACTGGCTCAACGACGACCAGCCGTTCCTCCTCGATGTCGCGCGCCCGGGCGGCGGGCGCATGGTGGCGCTGCCGTTCGGGCAGGAAACCCACGACAAGGGCAACTTCCAGCGCCGCGCCATGACGCCGTCGGGCTATGCCGACATGCTCAAACGCACTTTCGATGTTCTCTACCGCGAGGGCGGCCGTGTCATGCCCATCGCGCTCCATCCGTTCGTCATCGGCGTGCCGCATCGTATCGGCGCGCTGGAGGAGGCGCTGGCCTATATCCGGGGGCATGACGGCGCCTGGTGCGCCACCGCCGACGAGATCGTCGCGGCCTACGTTGCGCAGAATCCGAAGGTCTGAGGCGGCGGGAGCCCTAGAACCGGTCGATCCCGAATCCCGTAAGATCCACTTCGGGCGCTTTGCCGGAGACGAGGTCGGCGACTGCCCGGCCCGAGCCTACGCCCATGGTCCACCCCAGCGTGCCGTGCCCGGTGTTGAGGATCAGGTTCCTGAACCGGGTGGGTCCGATCACCGGAACGCCGTCGGGCGTCAGCGGCCGCAACCCTGCCCAGAATTCCGCCCCGTCGCGATCCATGCAGTCTGGGAACAGGCGCAGGCCAGCCGCCAGCACGGCGCCCGCGCGGGAGTCGTTGATTGAGTCGTCGAAGCCGTTGAACTCCGCCGTGCCGGCGATGCGCAGCCGGTTGCCGAGGCGGCTGACCACGATCTTGGTGTCGTCGTCGGTGATGGAGACGACCGGGGCCCGGTTGGAAGCGGTGACCGGCACCGTCGCCGAATAGCCCTTGGCCGGGTAGACCGGCAGGTCGATGCCGGCGGCGGCGAGCAGCGGCGCCGAATAGCTGCCCAGCGCGCAGACGTAGCGATCCGCCGTCATCATGATCCCGCCGTGCATCATGACCCCGGTGACGCGGTCGCCCATATGGGCGAGGCGCAGGATCTTCGTGTCCATCCGGAACTCGACCCCGGCATCGGCGGCGAGTTGCGCCAGCTCATGAGTGAAGACATACGCGTCGCCGGAAGAATCCCCGGGACTGAAGATGCCGCCCCGGATGGTGTCGCGCGCCGAGCCCAGCGCGGGTTCGATCTGCACGCAGGCATCGGCATTGAGAGCCTGGGTATCGAGGCCAAGGCCGCGAAAGTGCTCGGCCGTCGCCGCGGCGCGGTCGAGCGCGCGGGCGGAGCGATAGACATGGAGGATTCCCCGATCCTGGGCGTCGAAGGCGATGCCGGTTTCCGCCCGCAGTTCGCCCATGACCGCACGGCTGTAAAGCGCAAGACGAAGGGCCTTTTCGGCGTTGGCGCGGCTGACCGCGCCGCGGCAATTGGCGAGGAAGCGCAGGAAGAAGCGCCACATGGCGGGGTCCCAGTGCAGGCGGAACCACAGGGGTGCGTTCCTGCGGCCCAGCCAGCCGGGCAGCTTCCAGAGCGTCGCCGGGTTTGACCACGGCTCCGCATGGGAGGCCGAGATCTGTCCGCCGTTGGCGAAGCTGGTTTCGAGTCCCGGTTCCGGCTGGCGGTCGATGACGGTGACCCTGTGACCGGCGCGGGCGAGATAATAAGCGGTGCTCACGCCGATGATGCCGGCACCGAGCACGATGACCTTCACGGATGGCGTTCCTTTGATGGACCCCTGACGGGAACAAACCAGAAGGTAGACCGAGCCGTGTGCGTACTCAAGTCCCCGGGGGGCCGGACGGACGCGGCGGGATTTCCCGCGGCCGCACCGGGGATCAGCGCGGCGTCGTCGGCGAGAAGTGCTTGGCGAGGTAGGCGACGATGGCTTTCCGGTCTTCCGGGCTCAGCGGCGGCATGCCCTGTTTTTCCACCATCCAGTCCATCAACTCGTCCCAGGTGGATTCCGGTAACCGCTGTTGCGTGATGATGCGGAAGGAATGGCAGGCGTAACATGCGTAAAAGACTTCCTCCCGGCCGGGTCCGGGCGGCAGTTCGTTGATGTCGGGTACGGCCTGCGCGACGGCATGGGGCGCCTCGGCGGAGGTCACAATCAACGCAAACGCCAGGAAAAAGGCGGCCGGCAACAGCCGGCCGCCGAAGAACGAAATCCTGCTCATGCCGCGGTGACGGAAATGCGGTGGCACGAATTGTTGAGATAGCCACGCGGGTTCCAGCCCGGAATGACGACTGGTTGCGACATGCCCTGGGCATCGGTCGCACGCGCCCAAACTTCATAGTAGCCCTTCTGTGGAAGGCGGATCTCTGCCGACCAGCGCTGCCAGGCGTGATTGTTTGCTGCGGGCTTGAGGTCGGCCTTCTGCCAGGTTGCGCCGAAGTCGACCGACACGTGCATTTCCCTTACCGCGCGGTCGCCCGCCCAGGCGTGGCCACGCACCGTGAGCGGCGCCGTGGCCGAGACCTTGGTCCCGCTCCGCGGAAAGGTGATGACGGATTTGACCGGCATCGACTCAATTACCTTCATGTCGCTGTTCGCGACCTTGGTGCTGGGAGCAACCGGGAACGCGGGCACGCGGTAGGACACGCCGGTCATGCCCGGGCCGTCGTGCTCCTTGTCGCGCAGGCGGATGCGGGTGAGCCATTTCTGCGAGCACGATCCTGGCCAGCCCGGGGCGAGGACGCGGACGGGCCCGCCGTGGATGAGGGGCAGGGGCTCGCCGTTCATCTCCCACACGATCAGGGTGTCGGGATCGAGCGCCTTCTTTATCGGCACCCCCCGGCTGATGGAAAGCCGCTTCGGATCGCGCGACAGGTGCGGATCGGCGCCTTCGTTGCCGGTGTAGACGGCACTGGATTTGAGCCCGGCCTTCTTGAGCACGTCGGCCAGGCGAACGCCGGTCCACCGGGCGTTGCCGACGGCACCTACGGTCCACTGGTTGCCACGCGCCGGCGGGTTGAATCCGGCTCGGCCGTTGCCGGCGCACTCGAGCTGGCTCTGGATGGTGATGTTGGTGAACTGCTTCTTGAGGTCGGCAAGCGTGATCTTGAACGGCGTGTTCACTTCGCCGTCGATGGCGATCTCCCAAGCGTCGGGCTTGGCCGCCTTGTCGGGAACGAGGCCGTTGTTGCGTACGAAGAAATGCTTGATGGGCGTGAGGTCCGGATCGAGAAGATGGGCCGGCGTTTCGGCGTTGATGGGCCGGTCGTTGTGGACCGTCATGCCTTCCTTGCCCTCGATCACGAAGCCCTTCTTGTCCTGGGCCAGGGCTTCGGGGATCAGTCCCGTCGGCATGGTGCGGGAAAAGGGGATGCTGGCACCGACGATGGTGCCCATGGTCGCCAGCCCGGCACCTTTCAGGAATCCCCGACGGTCGCGATGGCCAACGCGCCCGAACACGACCCAGTCGGCGTGCGCCGGATCATCCTGGTAAAGTTCGCACAGTCCACGTTCCGATTTCTTTGTTGTCATGTCTCATCTCCCTGTTCGACCCGGTTCCGTCTGCATTCGCGGTGTGTCGAGCGACCTGATTAAGGTTAAAGACTAGCGACGGCGGACGCGCCGAGTCAAATTACATTATTTGATTTCAGTAGGATAAATAACATATTAGAACGGTATAAAATAATGATCCGACCGAATCTGGTGTACAATGTTGCAATAGCATCGAGATTGCGCGGGTTTTTGTTGCGACCTGTACGTAAAACACGTACATAAAGCTTATGAGTTGGACTTTAAGTAATATATTCAAGGCGTTCGGTGGCGTACGGCCGTTTGCGCGCGCCCTTTCCGCCGCCGCCGGCCGGCCGGTCGCGCCGACGACGGTGCAAGGCTGGCGATCGCGCGGGCGCATACCCGCGGCCCGGCAGGCGGACGTCCTCGCTGCAGCCCGGGTGGTCGGGATCGATCTCGGCCCGGCCGATTTCTTTGGCGCCGTGGCACATCTCAAGCCGGATGGCCCTGCGGCTCGAAACCACCGGGAACCGGCATCGGACCGTGCGGCGCCACCCGAACTGCTGACCTGCGCCGAAATGGCCGAGACCGACCGGCGCACCATTGCTGCCGGCATCAAGGGTGAGCGCCTGATGGAGGCTGCCGGCGAAGGCATTGCACGCCTCATCATGGAACGGTTCGCACCGGCGCCGGTCGCGGTGCTGTGCGGCCCAGGCAACAACGGCGGCGACGGTTTCGTCATCGCGCGCCATCTTGTTCGCGCCGGCTGGCGGGTGAGGCTTGCGTCCTTGGCGCCGGTATCGAAGCTTTCGGGCGACGCCGGGATCAACGCGCGGCGCTGGTCGCGGCTGCACGGCCGTCAAGCGACGGTGCCGCTCACGCCGGCGATCCTCGATGGCGCCGGGCTGGTGGTGGATGCGCTGTTCGGTGCCGGACTCGTGCGCCCACTCGGTGGCGTGGCAGGCAATGTTGTCGCCGAACTGAACCGGCGCGGCCTGCCGGTGGTCGCCGTCGATGTGCCGAGCGGACTTGACGCCGATACCGGCGCCGTCGCGGGTGAGGCCGGGGGCGGCGTCGCCGCGAGGGCGGCGTTCACGGTGACGTTCTTCCGCAAGAAGCCGGGGCACATTCTTTTCCCCGGCCGCGCGCTGTGCGGGGAAACGCGGCTCATCGACATCGGCATCGCCGCCGACGTGCTGGACGCGATCGCACCCGCAACCTTCGAAAACGTGCCCGCGCTCTGGTGCGGTGCCTTTCCGGTGCCCGGGTCGGCGGCGCACAAGTACAGCCGGGGCCATGCCGTCATCTGTGGCGGCACCAGGATGACCGGCGCGGCGCGGCTGGCCGCGCGGGCGGCGGCGCGGGTCGGCGCCGGGCTCGTCACCATCGCCAGCGCCCCCGAAGCGATCCCCATCTACGCGGCCGACCGTGCCGGCCAGCTCACCACCGCGCTGACCGCGCGCGACGATCTGGCGAAGTATCTTTCGGATCCGCGCCGGCGCGCCGTTCTGGTTGGACCCGGATACGGCGTCGGTCGGCGCACCCGCGAACACGCGCGTGTGGCGCTGACCCTCGGCAAGGCCGTGTGCCTCGATGCCGACGGCCTGACCTCGTTTGCCGACTGGCCCAGCGGCCTGTTTTCCGCCCTGGCCGAGGCCGGCTCCCTGGACGGTGCCGCGGTGCTGACCCCGCACGAGGGCGAGTTCCGGCGCCTGTTCCCCGACCTCGGAGAGGGGGGCCGGCTGGCCCGCGCCCGCGCCGCCGCCGCCCGGGCGGGCGCGGTGGTGGTGCTGAAGGGGGCCGATACCGTCGTCGCGGCCCCCGACGGCCGCGCCGCGATCAATGCCAATGCGCCGCCCTGGCTTGCCACCGCCGGCAGCGGCGATGTCCTCGCCGGAATGATCACCGGCTTTCTGGCACAGGGGGTGGCGCCCTTCGAGGCGGCGGCGATGGCGGTCTGGATTCACGGCGCGGCAGCAGAACGCTTTGGCCCCGGCCTGGTTGCGGACGACCTGCCCGACCTGATCCCGCGGGTCCTTCGCGCCCTGACGGCCTCCGCCGCCAGCGGCACGGACACCTGACGTCGTCCCGCCCGCTCGCGGTATGACAAGGTCTTAATCAAAGCACAGAACTTATTGAAAATTAGTCTATTTTTGCGCCTTCCCTTTAACGTCTTTTTAAAATGTCACGGGCTATGGTGCGCACGATCCGAGAACGTGTCTTGCGGGAGAGATTCGTGTGATGTGGACCAAGATGTTCAAACAGGGGCCGGACCAGGATACGATCCAGGCCGGCAGTGTCTATCGCCGCATCCGCCGCGACAACACCGTCGAAACGGCGACCGTCCTGGCCATTCGCGAAGATTCCATGGGCATTCCCCACGTACGGTACCGCGTGTCCTTCGGCCGTGCCGATCAGCACATCTTCGAAGAGGGCCCCCGGGTCCTGTCGCTCGACTGCTTCAAGGAACAGTATCGGAGCCTGCCGGTGTCGTGACGCCGGACGCGCCGCCGACGCGCGTTCCCTCACCGTCCACACCGGTGATCGCGCGCGTCCTGCCGTTTCTTCTTTTTCTCCACCTGTCGCAAGCCGGATCCTTGCTCCGGCATCCGGCAGCGGCCCGGTCCGTCGTGAATTTCCCGTCCTGAATTTCCAGGTCCTTCCGATTTGGCTCGGCCGGCCTATATCTGTTGCACGTCGACGGCGACCTGCGTGCTATAGACGCCTCGTCCGGCGCCGCGCGGGCGTGGCGGAACTGGTAGACGCGCTGGATTTAGGTTCCAGTGACGAAAGTCGTGGGGGTTCGAGTCCCTCCGCCCGCACCACGGCATGCCGGACCCGGCCGAGCCCCCGGAAATCGGCGGGTCCGCGGGGTCCGAACGCGGGCTGGTCAGGGGAGGTGAATTCTGATAACACCAGCCGGAATTTTCGATCCGGAGCGGCAGCGTCCCGGGATTTCGGCCGCCCCCGGCCCGGCGCCGAGGCGGCACGGCCACGGCCCGTCCCAGTGATAATGAGACAGAGGAAAGCGAGAGCCTGATGCAGGTCGAGGTAACGAAGAGTGAGGGCCTGAGCCGCCAGTTCGCCGTGACCGTTGCGGCAAGCGAGATCGATGAGAAGGTCAACACCCGGCTCGGCGAGCTCGCCAAGACCGTGCAGATGCCGGGCTTCCGACCGGGCAAGGTGCCGGTCTCCCTCGTCAAGAAGCAGTACGGGCGCTCGGTCATCGGCGAGGTGCTGGAGCGCACCATCTCGGAGACCTCGGCCAAGGCGATCAGCGACAACAAGCTGCGCCCCGCCATGCAGCCCAAGGTCGAGATCACGGCCTTCGACGAAGGCAAGGACCTTGAATTCACCGTCTCCGTCGAGGTCATGCCGGAGATCGTCCAGCCCGATTTTTCCAGCATCGAGGTCGAGCGCCTCGTCGTCACGGTCGACGACAAGATGGTGGACGAGGCGCTGGAGCGCATCGCCCAGGAACAGAAGCGTTATGAAAAGACCGATGAGGCCCGCGCCGCGACCGCCGAGGACGCGCTTCTCGTCGATTTCGTCGGCAAGGTCGACGGAAAGGAGTTTTCCGGCGGTGCTGCAACCGACTTCCAGCTCGAGTTGTCGTCGAGGAATTTCATTCCCAATTTCGTCGAGCAGATGATCGGGGCCAAGGCGGGTGAGAAGCGCACCATCAAGGTCCGCTTCCCCGACGACTACGGCGCCGAGGAACTGGCCGGCAAGGACGCGGAATTCGACGTCACGGTCAAGGAACTACGAGTCACCAAGCCGATGAAGGTGGACGATGAAATGGCCAAGGGCGTCGGCCTCGAGAATCTCGAGGCGATGCGGGCCGCGATCCGGGAACGCCTCACGTCCGAATACGGTTCGATTTCCCGCGTCCGACTGAAGCGGAGCCTGCTCGACACGCTGGCGGAAAACGCCGACTTTGAACTGCCCCCGGTCATGGTGGAGAGCGAGTTCGCCCAGATCTGGAAGAGCATCAGCGGCGAGGCCCTGCCCGGACACCATGATCACGACCACGATCATGCCGGCCACGACCACGCCGGCCACGATCACGGGCACGATCACCACGACGAAGGGCCGGACCTGATCGCGCAGGGCCGGTTCAAGCAGTACCTCGAGGAAAGCGGCAAGACCATCGACGCGGTCAAGGACGAATACCGCGATATCGCGCGCCGCCGCGTGCAGCTCGGCCTGCTGCTGACCGAGATCGGAACCGTCAACGGTATCAAGGTCGCCGACGAGGAGATCAACCGCGCCGTCGTCAACGAGGCGCGCCGTTTTCCGGGTCAGGAGCGCGAGGTGATCGAGTACTACCAGAAGAACCGCCCGGCGATGGAGCAGTTGCGCGGGCCCCTGTTCGAGGACAAGGTGGTCGACTTCATCCTCGAATTGGCGAAGGTGAACGACAAGCCGGTAACCGCCGATGAATTGATGGCCGATCCCGACGCCGAGGACAGCGATGCGAACGGTGCCGAGGCAGCCGCCGAGGCGAGCCCCAAGAAGGGTGCCGGGAAGAAGGCCCCGGCCAAGAAAGCTTCGGCAAAGAAAGCCGCCGCCAGCAAGTCAAAGGAATAGGCCGGGGACGTTTCCGCCCGTTTCTCCCGTACATCGAGCCAGGACACCGAGGACACCATGAGCGAACCCACCGACACTCATATGCAGAACCTGATCCCGATGGTGGTCGAGCAGACTAATCGAGGCGAGCGGTCCTACGACATCTACTCGCGCCTGCTGAAGGAGCGCATCATTTTCCTGGTCGGGCCGGTCAACGACGGGGTGGCTTCCGTGGTCTCGGCACAGCTCCTGTTCCTCGAATCCGAAAACCCGAACAAGGACATCTCGATCTACATCAATTCGCCGGGAGGGGTGGTGACCTCGGGCCTCGCCATCTACGACACGATGCAGTACATCCGTTCCGACGTGTCCACCGTATGCATCGGCCAGGCGGCGTCCATGGGCTCGCTGCTGCTCGCCGCAGGGGCGAAGGGCAAGCGCTACTGCCTGCCCAATTCCCGCATCATGATTCACCAGCCCTCGGGCGGGGTCCAGGGCCAGGCGACCGATATCGAAATCCAGGCGCGGGAAATCCTGGCGTTGCGCCAGCGCCTCAACGAGATCTACGTCAAGCATACCGGCCAGACCTTCGACGTGATCTCGCAGGCGGTGGAGCGCGACAAGTTCATGTCTCCCGACGAGGCGAAGACCTTCGGCCTGGTCGACGAGGTCGTCATCTCCCGGCCGCCCGTCGCCAAGGACGGCAAGTCGGGCGACTGACTCCTTTTCGGCGCCGGCCGCGCGGCAAGGCTTCTCAACGCCTTAACAGAAACTTCAGGCGAAGGGCCTATCGTAGAAGGTTCGGACGCACCATCGGACGTGGCCCTGAACCGGCCCGAACCATCGAGATTGCGGCGAGAACGTTTGGCACGTATATTGTAGTATGTTCGAACTTCTGTGCTGTATATTGCGTTAACTCTGTGGATAACGGAGCTTTTTTCATTGTCATGGGGGTGGGGCCGTGGCAAAGAGGATTATACAGTATGGTCAGTCCGCCACCGGCGGGGCGGCCAGTGACGTAACGGAGTGCCCATGACCAAGTCCGCCAGTGGCGATTCGAGAAACACGCTTTACTGCTCGTTCTGCGGCAAGAGTCAGCACGAGGTGCGCAAGCTCATTGCCGGGCCGACCGTGTTCATCTGCGACGAGTGCGTCGAACTGTGCATGGATATCATCCGCGAGGAGCACAAGACCACGCTGGTCCGCTCCCAGGATGGCGTGCCCTCGCCGAAGGACATTCGCGCGGTGCTGGACGACTATGTGATCGGCCAGGACCACGCCAAACGCGTTCTTTCGGTCGCCGTCCATAATCACTACAAGCGGCTCGCACACGGCTCGAAGTCGAACGACGTCGAACTGGCCAAGTCGAACATCCTGCTGGTCGGCCCCACCGGCTGCGGCAAGACCCTGCTCGCCCAGACGCTGGCGCGCATCATCGACGTGCCCTTCACCATGGCCGACGCGACGACGCTGACGGAAGCGGGCTACGTGGGCGAGGACGTCGAAAACATCATCCTCAAGCTACTTCAGTCGGCCGACTACAACGTCGAACGGGCGCAGCGCGGCATCGTCTATATCGACGAAGTGGACAAAATCAGCCGCAAGTCGGACAACCCTTCGATCACCCGCGACGTGTCGGGCGAGGGTGTCCAGCAGGCGCTGCTCAAGATCATGGAAGGCACGATCGCGTCGGTGCCGCCCCAGGGTGGGCGCAAGCATCCGCAGCAGGAGTTCCTCCAGGTGGACACGACCAACATCCTGTTCATCTGCGGCGGTGCCTTCGCTGGGCTGGAAAAAATCATTTCCGCGAGGGGCAAGTCGACCTCGATCGGCTTCGGCGCCCAAGTGAGCGCGCCGGAGGACCGCCGGACCGGCGAGCTCCTGCGCGAGGTCGAGCCGGAGGACCTTCTGAAGTTCGGCCTGATCCCCGAATTCGTCGGCCGCCTGCCGGTGGTGGCCTCGCTCGAGGACCTCGACGAGGACGCCCTGGTGGAGATCCTGACAGCGCCGAAGAACGCACTCGTCAAGCAGTATCAGCGCCTGTTCGAAATGGACAGCGTGGAGTTGGAGTTTTCCGACGACGCGCTACGGGCGATCGCCCACAAGGCCATTGCCCGCAAGACGGGCGCGCGCGGCCTGCGCTCGATCATGGAAAACATCCTGCTCGAGCCGATGTTCGAGCTGCCCTCCCTCGAAGGGGTGGACGAGATCGTCATCAACCGGGAGGTGGTCGAAGGCCGCTCCAAGCCCCTGTATATCTATGGCGATCGCCGTGAGGACGTGGGATCGTCGAGTGCCTGAACGAGGCCGAGGACCGCACCTCTTGAATTGCCGCACCGGCGCGCCACATAATGTTGTGACGCGCCGGTCGTGTTTTCGGGGCGACGGGGACGGTCGGCTTGACCGACGCCCCGGTCGGCCCGCGTATCGTGGTGTTCTTGCCGTTTCCCGGGTGGTCTTCCCGGCGGCAGTTTTCGTAGACCAGTCGGAAAGGTTCGTATGATGGAATCGACCAAAGGCGTTCTGTACCCGGTCCTGCCGCTTCGCGACATCGTGGTGTTTCCCCACATGATCGTGCCGCTGTTCGTCGGCCGCGAAAAGTCGGTCAGGGCCCTGGAAGACGTCATGAAGGACGACAAGCAGGTCCTGCTCGTCGCCCAGAAGGACGCGTCCATCGACGACCCCAAGCCCGACGACATCCACATGGTCGGCACCGTCGGTACGGTGCTGCAGCTTCTCAAACTGCCCGACGGCACCGTCAAGGTCCTGGTTGAGGGCGGCACGCGCGCGCGCATCGTCGGGTTCGAGGACAACGTGAATTTCTTCCAGGCTCGCGCCGAGGCGATCGCCGACAAGGCGGAGGATCCGCACGAACTCGAAGGCTTGGGCCGCTCGGCGATCAGCCAGTTCGAGCATTACGTCAAGCTCAACAAGAAGATTCCGCCCGAAGTGATCGTCTCGCTCAACCAGATCGAGGAACCAGCCAAGCTCGCCGACACGGTGACCAGCCACCTCGCGCTCAAGATCGCCGAGAAGCAGGAAATCCTGGAGCTCGACAGCGTCAGCGAACGGCTGGAGCGCCTGCTCGCCCACATGGAATCGGAGATCAGCGTCCTGCAGGTCGAAAAACGCATCCGGAACCGCGTCAAGCGGCAGATGGAGAAGACCCAGCGCGAGTACTATCTGAACGAGCAGCTCAAGGCC
Organism: Alphaproteobacteria bacterium; assembly: GCA_009380075.1. Lineage (GTDB taxonomy): Bacteria > Pseudomonadota > Alphaproteobacteria > SMXQ01 > SMXQ01 > WHSO01. Next base: position 11,301 of record WHSO01000013.1, read on the forward strand.
ATCCAGAAGGAGCTGGGCGAGGGCGAGGACGGAAAAGACGAGGTGTCCGAGCTCGAGGCGCGGATCAAGAAGACTCGCCTGAGCAAGGAAGCCCGCGACAAGGCGCTGGCCGAGGTGAAGAAGCTGCGGTCCATGGGGCCGATGTCGGCCGAGGCGACGGTGGTTCGCAACTACCTCGACTGGCTGCTCGGCATTCCCTGGCAGAAGCGTACCCGCGTCAAGCGCGACATCAACAACGCCGAAACGGTCTTGAACGAGGATCACTTCGGCCTGGAGAAGGTCAAGGAACGCATCCTCGAATACCTGGCCGTACAACAGCGGGTAAAGAAGATGAAGGGACCGATCCTGTGCTTCGTCGGCCCGCCGGGCGTCGGCAAGACGTCGCTGGGCAAGTCGATTGCGCGTGCCACGGGGCGCAACTTCGTGCGCATGTCGCTGGGCGGGGTGCGCGACGAGGCCGAGATCCGGGGCCACCGGCGGACCTACATCGGGTCCCTGCCGGGCAAGGTCATCCAGGGCATGCGCAAGGCGAAGTCGTCGAATCCGCTCTTCCTGCTTGACGAGGTCGACAAGCTTGGTGCCGACTTCCGCGGCGACCCGTCGTCGGCGCTGCTCGAGGTCCTCGACCCCGAACAGAACGGCACCTTCAACGACCACTATCTGGAGGTCGACTACGATCTTTCCGACGTGATGTTCATCACCACGGCGAACACGTTGCGCATGCCGCAGCCGCTGATGGACCGCATGGAGATCATCCGCATCCCCGGCTATACCGAGGACGAGAAGGTCGAGATCGCGCGCCGCCACCTGATCCCAAAGCAGCTCGAGGCACACGGACTGAAGGAGAAGGAATGGACGATCTCCTCGGACGCGCTGATCGACCTCATCCGCTATTACACGCGCGAGGCCGGCGTGCGCAATCTCGAGCGCGAGCTCGCGAACCTGCAGCGCAAGGCGGTGAAGGATATCGTCTCGGGCAAGGCCAAGGCGATCAAGCTCACCCGGCGTAACCTCAAGACCTACGCCGGCGTTCCCCGCTACCGCTATGGCGAGGCGGAAAAGGAAGACCGCGTCGGCGTCACCACCGGCCTCGCCTGGACCGAGGTGGGCGGCGAGCTCTTGTCCATCGAATCCGTGGTCCTGCCCGGCAAGGGCCGGATGAAGATCACCGGCAAGCTCGGTGACGTGATGCAGGAATCCGTCCAGGCGGCCCATTCCTACGTCCGCTCACGGGCCGTGGCTTTCGGAATCAAGCCGACCCTGTTCGATTCCCGGGACATCCACGTGCACGTGCCGGAAGGCGCAACCCCGAAGGACGGGCCGTCCGCGGGCGTTGCCATGGTGACCTCCATCGTGTCCGTCCTGACCGGTATTCCGGTGCGCAAGGATGTCGCCATGACCGGCGAGATCACGCTTCGCGGCATGGTGCTGCCCATCGGCGGCCTGAAGGAAAAGCTGCTGGCGGCGTTGCGCGGCGGAATCAAGACGGTCCTGATTCCGAGAGACAACAAGAAGGACCTCGCCGAAATTCCGGACAACGTCAAGAAGGGGATGGCCATCATTCCGGTCGGAACCCTCGACGAGGTCCTGGCCCAGGCGCTGACCAAACCGCTGATAGCAATCGAATGGATCGATCCTTCCAGCGTGCCGGACGTGGGCAAGCCGGACACCGGCGAGGACGATCTCGAAGGAGTCGTTACGCACTGAGTTGCAACGACATCGGAAGCCAATGCCGTAACATCATGAAAGAGCCGGTGAAAACGCCGGCTCTTTCTATTTTCGTAGCGGGCGGCGCGCACCTCCGGAGACCCGCGGTATCCTTGAAAATTCTGTTGAAAACCCCCCATCTCCGATTGACGGCGGAGCCTCGGGCTGCCTAGACTCCGGCCTTGCATAGGTGTCATCCATTTATGCCGTGGCCAAATTTCCAAAAAGAGGGGGTTGCAAGTGAACAAGAATGATCTCGTTGCAGCAGTAGCTGCTGGGACTGGTCTCTCGAAGGCCGACGCCGCGAAGTCCGTTGACTGCACGTTCGACTCGATTTCCAGCGCGCTGAAGAAGGGCGATGATGTGCGCCTCGTCGGCTTCGGCACATTCAACGTCGTGCAACGCAAGGCGTCCGTGGGGCGTAACCCCCGGACCGGCGAATCCATCAATATCCCCGCGTCGAAGCAGCCCAAGTTCAAGGCTGGCAAGGGCCTCAAAGATTCCGTGAACTGATCGGCGACCCGGATTTCCAGGAAGGACCGGCCGCGTCCGCGGTCGGTCCTTTCTCTTTTCGCCGGGGACGGCGCCGGGATCGCCCCGGGGAAGCCCAAAACCCGCAGATTTTTGCGGTTCCCGTCCGCCCCGCCATCCCGTATCGTCAGGGGTGGAACAGTCGTCGCCCCGGGGGCGGTTAGCTCAGCTGGAAGAGCATCTCGTTTACACCGAGAGGGTCGGCGGTTCGAGCCCGTCACCGCCCACCACCGCCAAGGCGTTCATCGCGGTCGGGGGACGTTGTCGGATGAAACGGGAAACACGAAAAACAGGAAACGGAATGCAAGACTGACAACCGGTCGTCCGCCGTCATGCGGTTGTACCGAAACAGAGGAGGCAGTCGATGGCGTCGTATTCCTCTTCGCGTTTGTTTATTTCGTTTGCGATCGTTTCGGCCGCGCTGCTGCTCGGAACCTCGCCGCGTGCCGGCGCACAGGAGGTGTCGTTCGCGGGCAAGCGCGTCAATGCCCTGATCGGCGCAACTCCGGGAGGCGGAACGGATCTCACCACGCGACTGGTCGGTCGCTACATGGAAAAGTACCTGCCGGGTCAACCGCGCGTCGTCTATCGCAACATGCCCGCCGGCAACGGCGTGCAGGCGACAAACTATTTCGCCAATGAAGCGAAGCGCGACGGCACCTACTGGATGGGCGGTGGCAACGCGTATATCGACGCCCAGGCCATGCGCCAGCCGGTGGTCAAATACGATCCGCGCACGTTTCATTTCCTCGGTGGGATCGCCCGCGGCGGGTCGCTCATGAACCTGCGACAGGAAAGGGTCGCGAATCTGACCGACCGCAAGCTGCCCCCGATCGTGGTCGGCACCGGGGACGGCACCGATACCTGGGCGGAGATGATGTGCTGGGGCACCGAATACCTCGGCTGGAACATCCGCTTCGTCGTCGGCTATCCGGGGACGGCCGCGCTCATGCTGGCGCTCCTCGCGGCGAGATCGATTCCTTCGGCACCTCGAGCCTGTCGATGTTGTCAGGCCTGCGCAAGCAAGGCGCCTACAAGGAGATCGTGCAGATCGGGCAAATGCAGGGCGGCAAGGTCGTGCCGCGCGGCTACGCGCCCGACGTCCCGACCATGGCGGCGCTGCTCGACGGCAAGCTCTCGGGCGTCGCGCAGGCGTCGTTCCGCTACTGGTCCGATTCGAACCAGATCGACAAGTGGTATGCGTTGCCGCCGGGAACCCCGGCGCCGGTCGTTTCGGCCTATCGTGCGGCCTACATGAAGGTCGTCGCCGATCCCGATTTCATCAAGCTCGGGCGGGCCCAGATCAGCCCGGATTTCGGCCACCAGACGGCCGATGACCTGACCCGCCTGGTCCGTGACACGAGTTACCCAAGCGCCGAGATCACGGCCTACATGCTGAAACTTCGGGTGAAATATGGCTTGCCCGGCCAGCCGCTGTCGGAGGACGAGCTGGCTAGGCTCTCGGCAAAACTGGTGGGCGAGGCCAAGAAGGTCGACGCCGCGCTGGCCGGCGTCGAAAACGGCGGTCGCGTCGTCAAGTTCAAGGCGGCCGGGGCCGACCACAAGGCCAACGTGTCTGGCAGCCGCACCAAGGTGACCATCGCCGGGAAGAAAGCGTCGCGTTCGGCTCTCAAGGCCGGCATGACCTGCCGGATCAGCTACTCCGGCAATGGCGGCGAGGCCACGGCGATCACCTGTGACTAGCGACTGCGCCGCCACGGGGTGGCCCGTTAACCCGTCGTTAACCATGATGATGCTCTGATGGATCCGGCATTGAGTTCCCGGCCCTGCCCCCGGATCGGGTGCGGCCGGGAACCGGAGGATCAAAGTGCATCGTTTCGTTCCCGTCGTTGCCATCGCCCTTATGGCCGCCGCTTGCGCGCCGCAGGCGATCATGTCCGACCACCGGCAGGCGGTGATCGGGGCGTGGTCGAAGGGCGAGGCGGTGGCGCGCGCGGAACAGGAATGCGGTGAGTACGGCCGCTGGCCGTCGCTGCGGCGGCAGGGACTCAACGCCTACTGGTTCGACTGCAAGGAAACCGAAGATCCGGTGACGGCACGATGGGGTGCACCCGTGGCGGCGGCGCCCCAAGATGATGGAACCCGCTCTGTCGCGCCGGCCGTGGGTAGGCCGATGCAGGAATCGGAACAGGGCAGGTGGGTGCAGCTCGGTGCGTTCCGCGAAAGGGCTACCGCGGAGAAATATCTGGCCCGTGTCCGCAAGGCCTTTCCGCGGATCGTGACAGGGCACAGCCTGGTGTTGCGCGACGCTGCGTTGGGTCCGCGCGGGACGCTGGTGCTTGCGCACCTGGGTCCCTATGTGCACGCTGGGGAGGCACATGGTGCCTGCGGTTCACTCAAGGCGCGCGGCACCGCCTGCTTCGTCGTCGCCCAACGCTGACGGGGCCGCGCGCTGCGCACTTCCATCGCCGGGAGCCCTTGATTTCTGCGGCGATTGCATCATCTCTAACTTAGTTGACACCCGCCATCGGTGCGGTTACACCACCGCCGTCACTCGCGGAGCATCGGGGGCGTAGCTCAGTTGGTTAGAGCGCCGGCCTGTCACGCCGGAGGTCGCGGGTTCGAGTCCCGTCGCTCCCGCCACTCCCGCCGGTTTGGGGCCTGTCGTCCCTTTCCCCGATACGGGCTCCTCTGCGGGCCCGACCCGGGTCCGAGGCCGGGGAAGAACGAGGCAAACGGTGCTTTTCATGACCGGACGGAATTACTAGTCTAGCCTCGTGCGATCGCGGCGCGTTCGCGCCGTGTTGTGTTGTTTTTTTGATGGAGCGAATGGGAAGAGCCGCCTAATGCAGGACCTCCTTGCCCAGTACGTCCCCATCCTGATGTTCCTCGGCATTGCCGCGGGTCTTGCCGCCATCATGGTTGTTGCGTCGTTTATCGCCGCCCGTCAGCGCCCGGATTCCGAGAAGCTTTCCGCCTACGAATGCGGTTTCGATCCGTTCGACGACGCGCGCGGCCGGTTCGATGTCCGCTTCTACCTGGTGGCCATCCTGTTCATCATCTTCGATCTCGAAGTCGCCTTCCTGTTTCCCTGGGCGGTGGCGCTGGGGGACATCGGGCTGTTCGGCTTCTGGTCCATGATCGTGTTTCTGGCCGTTTTGACGATCGGCTTCGTTTATGAGTGGAAGAAGGGGGCGCTCGAGTGGGAGTAGCCTTGGCCATGTATGCGTCCGCGTCCCGCCGGGAGGTCCACCGATGAGCACCCCCGGCACACAGCCCGGTACCGGCCTGCAGCCGGGCCCTGCCCAGGATCGCGTCGTTTCCGGCGTCGCCCATGAGCTTCAGGACAAGGGTTTCGTCGTGGCGCGCCTCGATGCGCTGGTCAACTGGGCGCGAACCGGGTCGCTCTGGCCGATGACCTTCGGGCTGGCCTGCTGCGCGGTCGAAATGATGCAGACCGCGGCCTCGCGCTACGACCTCGATCGCTTCGGCATCGTCTTCCGCCCGTCGCCGCGCCAGTCCGACGTCATGATCGTCGCCGGCACCCTGACCAACAAGATGGCGCCGGCACTCCGGCGCGTCTACGACCAGATGGCGGAGCCGCGCTGGGTGATCTCCATGGGATCCTGCGCCAACGGCGGCGGCTATTACCACTATTCCTACTCGGTGGTGCGCGGCTGCGATCGCATCGTGCCGGTGGATGTCTACGTGCCGGGCTGCCCGCCCACGGCGGAGGCGCTTCTCTACGGTATCCTGCAGCTGGAAAAGAAGATCCGACGTACCGGCACGCTGTTCCGGTAGACGCGAAGGCAGTTTCGACGATGGACCCGCAGCAGCAGAAATATTTGGATGCGCTCAGGGAGCTTGGCGAGTACATCCGCAATCTCCTTGGTGGCGACGTCCTGCGCGTCGAGGTCGCAATCGGCGAGCTCACGGTCACCGTCAAGGGCGAAAGCATCGCCAGGGTTCTCGCCCATCTGCGCGACGACAGCAATTGCTGCCTGAACCAGCTGATCGACATTTGCGGCGTTGACTATCCCGAACGCGAAAACCGTTTCGACGTCGTCTATCATCTGCTCAGCCTGCGTCAGAACCATCGCGTGCGCATCAAGGTCGAGGTCGGGGAAGGGGTCCCGGTGCCCTCGGTCACCGGGGTGTTTTCCGCCGCCGGGTGGTTCGAGCGCGAGACCTGGGACCTTTACGGCATCCTGTTCTCCGAGCATCCGGACCTGCGGCGCATCCTCACCGACTACGGCTTCGAAGGTCATCCGATGCGCAAGGACTTTCCGCTCACCGGTTACGTCGAAGTCCGCTACGACGATGCCCAGAAACGTGTGGTCTACGAGCCGGTGAAGCTGACCCAGGAGTTCCGCACCTTCGATTTCCTGAGTCCCTGGGAGGGGGCGGAAGCCGCGCGCGCGGCGATGGCGCCGCCCCCCGGCGAGACCACGACGGAGCCCGAGGGAAAATCCTGATGGCCGAAAGCCAGATCGAGAATTTCACCCTCAATTTCGGGCCCCAGCACCCGGCGGCCCATGGCGTGCTGCGTCTCGTGCTGGAAATGGACGGCGAGGTGGTCGAGCGCGCCGATCCGCATATTGGCCTGTTGCATCGCGGTACCGAGAAGCTGATCGAATACAAGACCTACCTGCAGGCGGTGCCGTATTTCGACCGCCTCGATTACGTCGCGCCGATGTCACAGGAGCACGCCTTCGCGCTGGCGGTGGAACGCCTCCTCGGCATCACGGCGCCGCCCCGCGCACAGTACATCCGCGTCCTGTTCGCCGAGATCAGCCGCATCCTCAATCACATCCTCAACATCACGACCATGGCGCTCGACGTCGGCGCCATGACGCCGCTGCTGTGGGGGTTTGAGGAGCGCGAGAAGCTGATGGAATTCTACGAACGCGTCTCGGGGGCGCGGCTGCACGCCGCCTATTTCCGGCCGGGCGGGGTCCACCTCGACATGCCGGCGGGGCTCGCCGAGGACATCCTCGTCTTCTGCGACCGGTTCGGGCCGCATATCGACGATGTCGAGGAGTTACTGACCGGCAACCGCATCTTCAAGCAGCGCACCGTCGATATCGGCGTGGTCGCAGCCAAGGACGCCGTCGACTGGGGCTTCACCGGTCCGATGCTGCGCGGATCGGGTATCGCCTGGGACCTGCGCAAGGCCCAGCCCTACGACGTCTATGCCGCGATGCGTTTCGACGTGCCGGTGGGCAAGACCAGCGACTGCTACGCGCGCTACCTGGTGCGCATGGAGGAGATGCGCCAGTCGCTCCGCATCATTCGCCAGGCCATCGCCGAGATGCCGGAAGGGCCGGTCATGGTGCCCAACAACAAGATCGCGCCGCCCAGTCGATCGGAGATGAAGCATTCGATGGAAGCCCTGATCCATCACTTCAAGCTCTATACCGAGGGTTATCATGTGCCTGCCGGCGAGGTCTATGCCGCGGTCGAAGCGCCCAAGGGCGAGTTCGGCGTCTACGTCGTCGCAGACGGCACCAACCGGCCCTATCGCTGCAAGATCCGAGCGCCCGGCTTCCCGCACCTGCAGGCGCTCGACTTCATGTGCAAGGGGCACATGCTGGCGGACGTGGTGGCGGTCATCGGATCGCTCGACATCGTGTTCGGGGAGATCGACCGATGAGCGCCGCGATCCAGCCCGAAACCTTCGCCTTCACTCCGGAAAATTCGGCCGCGGTCGAAGCGATCGTCCGCAAATACCCGCCGGGCCGCCAGCGCAGCGCCGTGATTCCCCTGCTCGACCTGGCCCAGCGCCAGAACGGCGGCTGGCTGCCGCGCGCCGCCGTGCGTCACGTCGCCGAGATGCTGGACATGGCCGAAATCAGGGCCTGGGAAGTGGCGACCTTCTACACCATGTTTAATCTGGAGCCTCACGGCCGCGCGTGTGTAGAGGTCTGCACCACGACGCCGTGCTGGCTGCGTGGCTCCGACGCCGTCGTCGCCGCTCTCGAGGACGAGCTCGGCATCCGGCTGGGCGGGACCACCGCCGACGGGGCGGTCGGCCTGCGCGAGGTGGAATGCCTCGGCGCCTGCGTGCACGCGCCGATGCTCCAGATCGGCGACGACTACTACGAAGACCTTTCGCCCGAGGACGCCCGCGCCATCGCGCGCGACCTGCTGGCCGGGCGCGCGCCCAAGCCGGGGTCGCGCATCGGCCGTCCCGGGGCGGCGCCGGCGTCGGGGCCGAAGGTCCTCATGGAGAAGAAGGCGTGAACATGCTTGCCGACAAGGATCGCATCTTCACCAACCTGTACGGGCTCGACGACTGGGGCCTCGACGGCGCGCGCCGCCGCGGCAACTGGGACGGCACCGCCGAGATCATGGCCAAGGGCGCCGACTGGATCGTCAACGAGATCAAGAACTCGGGCCTGCGCGGGCGCGGCGGCGCGGGCTTTCCGGCCGGGGTGAAGTGGTCCTTCATGCCGAAGGAACCGAAGGACGGGCGGCCCAACTACCTCGTCATCAACGCCGACGAGGGCGAGCCGGGCACCTGCAAGGACCGCGAGATCATGCGCTTCGACCCGCACACGCTGGTCGAGGGCGCGCTGCTCGCGTCCTTCGCCATGAACGCGCATGCCTGCTACATCTACATCCGCGGCGAGTTCTACCGCGAGGGCGAGAACCTCCAGGCCGCCATCGACCAGGCCTATGAAGCCGGCCTCATCGGCAAGAACGCCTGCGGCTCGGGCTTCGACTTCGACCTCTACCTCCATCGCGGTGCCGGTGCCTATATCTGCGGCGAGGAGACGGCGCTGCTCGAAAGCCTCGAGGGCAGGAAGGGCCAGCCGCGGCTCAAGCCGCCGTTCCCCGCCGGCGCCGGTCTCTACGGCTGTCCGACCACGGTCAACAATGTCGAGACCATTGCGGCCGCCCCGACCATCCTGCGCCGTGGCGCGACCTGGTTCACCGGATTCGGCCGTCCCAACAACAGCGGCACCAAGCTGTTCTGCATCTCCGGCCATGTGAACGAGCCCTGCACGGTCGAGGAATCCATGTCGATCCCGCTGCGCGAGCTGATCGACAAGCACGCGGGCGGCGTCCGCGGCGGCTGGGACAACCTGCTCGCCGTCATCCCGGGCGGCTCCTCCGTGCCGCTCGTTCCGAAGTCGATCTGCGACTCGGTGCTGATGGATTTCGACGCGCTCAAGGAGGTCAAGTCGGGCCTCGGCACCGCCGCGGTGATCGTGATGGATAAGTCCACCGATATCGTGCGCGCCATCGCGCGGCTGTCGAAATTCTACATGCATGAAAGCTGCGGCCAGTGCACGCCCTGCCGCGAGGGCACGGGCTGGATGTGGCGGGTCATGGAACGCTTCGTCGCCGGCAACGCGCGCAGGGAAGAGATCGACATGCTTCTGGAGGTGACGACCGAAGTGGAGGGCCATACCATCTGCGCGCTGGGCGACGCGGCGGCGTGGCCGATCCAGGGCCTGATCCGCCACTTCCGCGGCGAGATCGAGGACCGTATCAAGCGCCGCCAGGGCGTCGCGGCGTAGGGGACGGGAGCGAAGATGCCGAAGGTTACCGTTGACGGCGTGGAGATCGAGGTCGCCCCCGGCACGACCATCCTCCAGGCGTGCGAGCAGGCGGGCAAGGAAATCCCGCGCTTCTGCTACCACGAGCGCCTGTCCATCGCCGGCAACTGTCGCATGTGCCTGGTCGAGGTGTCGCCGGGCCCGCCCAAGCCCGCCGCCTCCTGCGCCATGCCCGTGGCGGAAGGCCAGCAGATCAAGACCGACAGTCCGATGGTCAAGAAAGCGCGCCGCGGCGTCATGGAGATGCTGCTCATCAACCATCCCCTCGACTGCCCGATCTGCGACCAGGGCGGCGAATGCGACCTGCAGGACCAGGCGCTGTTCTACGGCTTCGACCGCTCGCGCTTCGCCGAGAACAAACGCGCGGTCAAGGACAAGGACTTCGGCCCGCTGGTCAAGACCGAGATGACGCGCTGCATCCACTGCACCCGTTGTGTCCGTTTCGCCACCGAGGTGGCGGGGGTGGAGGAGATCGGCGCCACCGGCCGCGGCGAGGACATGGAGATCACGACCACGATCGGCCGCATCCTCACGTCGGAGCTTTCGGGCAATATCATCGATCTCTGCCCGGTTGGCGCGCTGACCTCCAAGCCCTTCGCCTTCACCGCGCGGCCGTGGGAGCTGCGCAAGACCGAATCCATCGATGTCCTCGACGCCGTCGGCAGCAACATCCGCGTCGATGCCCGCGGATCCGAGGTCATGCGTGTGCTGCCGCGGCTGAACGAGGATATCAACGAGGAATGGCTCTCGGACAAGTCGCGCTTCGCCTATGACGGCCTCAAGCGCCAGCGCCTCGACCGTGTTTACGTGCGCGACAGCGGCAAGCTGCGCGAGGCGAGTTGGGATGAAGCCTTCACCCGTATCGCCGAGCGGATCAAGGGGCTCGACGGCCGCCGCATCGCCGCCATCGCCGGAGACCTCGCCGATTGCGAATCCATGCTGGCCCTCAGGGACCTGATGGCGGCGCTGGAATCCCCTAACGTCGACTGCCGCCAGGACGGCGCGAAGCTCGACGGCAGGGTCCGGGCCTCCTACATCTTCAACACCACCATCGCCGGGATCGAAGCCGCCGATGCTGCCCTCATCGTCGGCGCCAATCCGCGTACGGAAGCGGCCATCATCAACGCCCGCGTCCGCAAGCGCTGGCTCCAGGGCGGGTTCCCGGTCGGCGTGATCGGCACGCCGGCGGACCTGACCTACCGCGCCCAGAACCTCGGCGCCGGGCCGCGCACCCTCACCGATCTGGTCGAGGGGCGGCACGACTTCGCTCACGTGCTCGAGGCGGCGGAGCGGCCGATGATCATCCTCGGCTCGGGCGCCGTTGCGCGCCCGGACGGTGGTGCCGTCCTTGCTGCCGCCCGCGCGGTCGCGGAAAGGTTCGGCGCCGTCAAGAACGACTGGAACGGCTTCAACCTGCTGCAGCGCGCCTCCAGCCGCGTCGGTGGCCTCGATCTCGGACTGACGCCGGGAATCGGCGGGCGCGATGTCGCCGGTATCGTGGCCGGTGCGGCTGCGGGCGACATCGGCCTTGTCTGGCTGCTCGGCGCCGACGAGATTCCCATGGACAGTCTCGGCTCCGCCTTTGTCGTCTATCAGGGCCATCACGGCGATGTCGGCGCGCACCGCGCCGACGTCGTCCTGCCGGGCGCGGCCTATACCGAGAAGAACGCCACCTACGTCAATACCGAGGGCCGGGTGCAGCGCGCCAATGCCGCCCATTTCCCGTTGGGCGCTGCGCGCGAGGACTGGGCCATCCTGCGCGCATTTTCGACCGTGATCGGCAAGACGCTGCCCTACAACACCCTGGCCCAGGTGCGCGCTCGCCTGATCATGGCTAACCCGGTGTTTGCCGCCGTCGACGGAATCGTGCCCGCCCCGTGGCAGGACTTCGGCACGGCCGGCGCCATGACCGAGGCACCGTTCATCGACCCGATCGGAAATTTCTACATGACCGATCCGATCAGCCGCGCCTCCGTCGCCATGGCACGCTGCACGGAGATGATCGGCGCGGGCAGGGGGGCGACCGGCACCCATGGCTGATCTCTGGACCGCCTATTTGTTGCCCGGCGCGATCATCGTCGGCCAGATCGTCGCCATCCTGGTGCCGCTGCTGCTGGCTGTCGCCTACCTGACGCTGGCCGAGCGCAAGGTCATCGCCGCGATGCAACTGCGCAAGGGCCCCAACGTCGTCGGGCCCTTTGGCCTGCTGCAGCCCTTGGCGGACGGACTCAAGCTTCTGGTCAAGGAAACCGTGATCCCGGCCGGCGCGAACAAAGTGGTGTTCGTGCTGGCGCCGATGATCACCTTCACGCTGGCTATCGTCGCCTGGGCGGTGATCCCGTTCGGCCCCGGCCTCGTCCTTGCCGATATCAACGTCGGTGTCCTCTACCTTTTCGCCATCTCGTCGCTCGGCGTCTACGGCATCATCATGGCGGGCTGGGCGTCCAATTCGAAATATCCCTTCCTCGGGGCGCTGCGTTCGGCGGCGCAGATGGTATCTTACGAAATCTCCATCGGCTTCGTCATCATCACGGTGCTGCTCTGCGTCGGCTCTCTCAACCTGACGAAGGTGGTGGAGGCGCAGAAGGACATGTGGTTCGCGCTGCCGCTCCTGCCCATGTTCATTGTCTTCTTCGTATCGGCGCTGGCGGAGACCAACCGCGCGCCCTTCGATCTGCCCGAGGCCGAGGCCGAACTGGTATCAGGCTACAACGTCGAATACTCGTCGATGACCTTCGCGCTGTTCTTCCTCGGCGAATACGCCAACATGATCCTGATGAGCGGCATCACGACGGTCCTGTTCCTGGGCGGTTGGTTGCCGCCGTTCGACGTCGTGCCGTTCACGCTGGTGCCGGGGCCGGTGTGGTTTGCGCTCAAGATCTCCTTCGTCCTTTTCCTTTTCCTGTGGGTCCGGGCCACCTTCCCACGCTACCGCTACGACCAGCTCATGCGCCTCGGCTGGAAGGTGTTCCTGCCGCTGTCGCTGCTGTGGGTCGTCGTCACGGCCGGTGTGCTGGTGGCCTTCGGCTGGTTACCGAAATGAGCGGGGCGCGCGATGACCGGAACCGGGGTGCCGTCATGTCGGTGATCGTCCAGAGCGCGAAGGCCTTCATCCTGAAGGAACTGATCGGTGGCATGTGGCTGACGCTGAAGTATTTCTTCCGGCCCAAGGTCACCCTCAACTATCCGTTCGAGAAGGGCGTCCTGTCGCCGCGTTTCCGCGGCGAACACGCGCTCCGGCGCTACCCTACGGGTGAGGAACGCTGCATCGCCTGCAAACTGTGCGAGGCGATCTGCCCGGCGCAGGCCATCACCATCGAGGCCGAACCGCGCGCCGACGGCTTGCGCCGCACCACGCGCTACGATATCGACATGACGAAATGCATCTACTGCGGGTACTGCGAGGAATCGTGCCCGGTGGACGCCATCGTCGAGGGCCCGAATTTCGAATTCGCCACGGAGACCCGCGAAGAACTGATGTACGACAAGGAAAAGCTGCTCGCCAACGGCGACCGCTGGGAGAACGAGATCGCGATGCGTCTCAAGGCGGAGGCGCCCTACAGATGATCCTCCAGGCTGCCGCCTTCTATCTGTTCGCGTCCATCGTCATCGCGGCCGGGGTGATGGTCATTGCCTCGCGCAACCCGGTGCATTCCGTCCTGTTCCTGATCCTCGCCTTTTTCAACGCGGCCGGGCTGTTCGTCTTCATGGGGGCGGAGTTCCTGGCCTTCATCCTGGTCATCGTCTATGTCGGCGCGGTGGCGGTGCTGTTCCTGTTCGTGGTGATGATGCTCAACATCAATTTTGCCGAGCTGCGCCAGGGCTTCCTGCAATACCTGCCCGTCGGCATGCTGGTGGGGGTGATCCTGCTGGTGGAGCTGGTGTTTATCATCGGCACGTGGGTGACGGCGCCCGAGGCGGCGGGCCTGCTCGCGGCCAAGACGCCGGCGCTGGCCGAGGTGACGAATACCGAGGCGCTGGGGCGCGTCCTCTACACGAAGTACGTGTACCTGTTCCAGGCCGCGGGCCTTGTGCTGCTGGTCGCCATGGTCGGCGCCATCGTCCTGACCCTGCGCGCGCGGCCCGGCGTCAAGCGCCAGAAGGTCTTCGACCAGATCTCGCGCACCCGCGACGACGCGGTGGAAGTCAAGGACGTGCCGGTGGGGAAGGGCGTCTGACATGGCGGTCACGCTCGCCCATTACCTGACCGTCGCCGCGATCCTGTTCACGCTCGGCATCTTCGGCATCTTCCTCAACCGCAAGAACGTCATCATCATCCTGATGTCGATCGAGCTTATGCTGCTTGCCGTCAACATCAACCTGGTGGCGTTCTCGGCGCATCTCGGGGACCTCGCCGGCCAGGTTTTCGCCCTGTTCGTCCTCACGGTCGCGGCGGCGGAGGCGGCCATCGGCCTCGCCATCCTCGTGGTTTATTTCCGCAACCGCGGTTCCATCGCGGTCGAGGATATCAACAGGCTGAAGGGCTAGGGCATGTATTCCGCGATCGTCTTCCTGCCGCTCTTGGGCGCCATCGTGGCCGGCCTGTTCGGGCGCCTGATGGGTGACCGGGCGTCGCAGTGGGTGACCACCGCGCCGCTGCTGCTGGCCGCCGTGCTGTCCTGCATCGCCTTCGGCCGCGTCATCGCGGGCGGCGCGCCGGTGGACGTCCAGGTGATGCGCTGGATCGTCTCCGGCACCTTCGAGTCGAACTGGACGCTGCGCTTCGACGCGCTCGCCACCGTCATGTGCGTGGTGGTTACCGTGGTCTCGGGCATGGTCCATGTCTATTCCTGGGGCTACATGGCCCACGACAAATCGATCCCGCGGTTCTTCTCCTACCTGTCGCTGTTCACCTTCTTCATGCTGATGCTGGTGACCGCCGACAATTTCTTGCAGATGTTCTTCGGCTGGGAAGGCGTCGGCCTTGCCAGCTACCTGCTGATCGGCTTCTGGTACGACCGCCCCTCGGCCAATGCCGCCGCGATCAAGGCCTTCCTGGTGAACAGGGTGGGCGATTTCGGCTTCGCCCTCGGCATCCTGGGGACGTTCCTCGCGTTCAACGCGGTGTCCTTCGATACGGTCTTCGCCGACGTGCCCGCCATGGCCGGGAAATCGTTCGCGTTCCTCGGCTTCGAGGCGGATATCATGACAACCCTGTGCCTGCTGCTGTTCATCGGCGCCATGGGCAAGTCGGCGCAGCTTGGTCTGCACACCTGGCTGCCCGACGCGATGGAAGGCCCGACCCCGGTGTCGGCGCTGATCCACGCCGCGACCATGGTCACGGCCGGCGTGTTCATGGTCGTCCGCCTGTCGCCGATGTTCGAGGCGTCGGAAACGGCGCTCACAGTCGTCACCGTGGTGGGCGCCACCACCGCGATCTTCGCCGCCTCGGTCGGCCTGGTGCAGAACGACATCAAGCGGGTGATCGCCTATTCGACCTGCTCCCAGCTCGGCTACATGTTCTTCGCCGCCGGTGTTTCGGCCTATTCCGCGGCGATATTCCACCTGACCACCCATGCCTTCTTCAAGGCGCTCCTGTTCCTCGGCGCCGGCTCGGTCATCCACGCCATGTCGGGGGAGCAGGACATGCGCAAGATGGGCGGCATCTGGCGCAAGATTCCTCTGACCTACGCCTATATGTGGATCGGGTCGCTGGCACTTGGAGGCCTGCCGTTCTTCGCCGGCTATTTCTCCAAGGACCTGATCATCGAATCCGCCTTCGCCGCCAAGACGGGGGTGGGGCAGTACGCCTTCTGGCTCGGCGTGATCGCCGCGGCCCTGACCGCGTTCTACTCTTGGCGCCTCCTGTTCCTGACGTTCCACGGCGACAGCCGCGCCGACCACGACGTCCTCCACCACGTCCATGAATCGCCCCTCAGCATGACCGTGCCGATGGGCGTGCTGGCGGCGGGCGCGGTGTTCTCGGGCGTCGCGCTGGCGGGCCTGTTCACCGGCGAGGACTCGGCTGCGTTCTGGGGCAAGTCGATCTTCGTCGCCGCCAACCACACGGCGCTCGCCGACGCCCATCATGTGCCCGGCTGGGTCAAAGGCCTGCCCATCGCCGTCGCCGTCGGCGGCATCCTTGTCGCATGGCAGTTCTACATCCGCCGTCCCGGCCTCGCGCCCGCGCTGGCGGCGGAATTCCCCGAAGTGCACACCTTCCTCTACAACAAATGGTACTTCGACGAGGCTTACGACTGGCTTTTCGTGCGCCCGGCCAAGGCCATCGGCCGCGGCCTCTGGCTCGGCGGCGACGGACGTGTGATCGACGGCTTCGGGCCCAACGGGATCGCCGCCGTGACCATCGATTTCGCGCGCCGTGCGGCGCGGCTGCAGACCGGGTATCTCTATCACTACGCCTTCGCCATGCTGATCGGCGTGGCCGCCTTCGTCAGCTACTACCTGTTCGGGAAATAGGGCGATGCAGGGCTGGCCACTTCTGTCGCTGACGACTTTCGTGCCCCTCATCGGCGCGGCCTTCATCCTGATGATCCGGGGGGAGAAGGAGATCGTGGCGCGCAACGCGCGCAACGTCGCGCTGTGGACGTCGCTGATCACTCTACTGCTGGCGCTGATGACCTGGGCGAATTTCGACCCCAGGACCGCCGCCTTCCAGCTTGAGGAACAGGCCGCCTGGATCCCCGCCTTCGGGATCACCTATCACATGGGGGTCGACGGGATTTCGATGTTCTTCGTCGTGCTCTCGGCCTTCCTGACGCCGATCTGCGTGCTGGCGAGCTGGGACGCGATCAGGGAACGGGTGCGTGAATACATGCTTGCCTTCCTGGTCCTCGAAACCCTGATGATCGGGATGTTCTGCGCGCTCGATATCGTGCTGTTCTACCTGTTCTTCGAGGGCGTGCTGATCCCGATGTTCCTGATCATCGGCATCTGGGGCGGACCGCGGCGGGTCTATTCCGCGTTCAAGTTCTTCCTCTACACGCTGCTCGGCTCGGTCCTGATGCTGGTGGCGATTCTGGCGATCTACTTCACCGCGGGCATGACCGACATCCCGGCGCTGATGAAATACGCGTTCGCGCGCGATATGCAGATGTGGCTGTGGCTCGCGTTCTTCGCCTCCTTCGCGGTCAAGGTGCCGATGTGGCCGCTGCACACCTGGCTGCCCGATGCCCATGTCGAGGCGCCGACGGCGGGCTCGGTCATCCTCGCCGGCGTGCTGCTGAAGATGGGCGGCTACGGATTCCTGCGGTTCTCGCTGCCGATGATGCCGCTCGCGTCGGACTTCTTCGCGCCGCTGATCTTCGCGCTCTCCATCGTCGCGGTGATCTACACGTCGCTCGTCGCGCTCGCTCAGGAGGACATGAAGAAGCTGATCGCCTATTCGTCGGTGGCGCACATGGGCTTCGTCACGGTCGGCATCTTCACCTTCAACGTCCAGGGCATCCAGGGCGCGATCTTCCAGATGCTGAGCCACGGCGTCGTTTCGGCGGCGCTGTTCCTGTGCGTTGGCGTTGTCTACGACCGCATGCATTCGCGCCTGATCGCGACCTACGGCGGCCTCGTCCACCGCATGCCGTTCTACGCCGCCGCGTTCATGGTGTTTACGCTCGCCTCCGTCGGCCTGCCGGGAACGTCGGGGTTCGTCGGCGAGATGCTGGTGCTGGTCGGCGCCTATCAGGCCTCGACCTGGGTGGCGGCGCTGACCGCCACCGGCGTCGTCCTCGGTGCGGCCTATATGCTGTGGCTCTACCGCCGGGTGATCTTCGGCGAGCTTGAGAAACCTGAGCTCAAGGCCATCCTCGATCTCGACCGGCGCGAGATTGCGGTCTTCGTGCCCCTTGTTGCGGCGGTGATCTGGATGGGGGTCTATCCGTCGTCGTTCCTCGACCTGATGCATGCCTCGGTCCAGAACCTCGTCGACAACTACCAGGCCGCGATCAAGGCAGAGACGGCGGCCCAGGCCCAGGTCCTGCTGCCGGGAGGCGCGCCGTGACGACCTGGATTCCATCGCAGATGACGGCCGCCCTGCCGGAAGTATTCCTCGCCATCGCGACGATGGCGTTGCTCATGATCGGCGCCTATCGCGGCAATTCCCATACGCGCACCATCGGCTGGTTCGCCGTCGCCGTGCTGCTGGTGGCCGGCGGCCTGGTGGCGGGCACCGCGGCGTCGCCAGGATCGGCCTTCGGCGGCATGTTCGTTGCCGACACCTTCGCGCGTTTCGCCAAGTTCCTGGTGCTGATCGGCTCGGCGCTCGCGGTCGTCCTGTCGGTCGCCTATATCGAGCGCGAGGAGATGGCGCGCTTCGAATACCCGATCCTGTTCCTGTTCGCGACCATCGGCATGATGATGATGATCTCGGCGAACGACCTCATCGCGCTCTATGTCGGTCTCGAGCTCCAGTCCCTCGCGCTCTACGTCGCCGCCGCCTTCCGGCGCGATAGCCTGCGGTCGTCAGAGGCGGGGCTCAAATATTTTGTCCTTGGCGCGCTGTCGTCGGGCATGCTGCTCTACGGCGCCTCGCTGGTCTACGGCTTCGCCGGCACGACGTCCTTTACCGGTATCGCCAAGGTGCTGGCGACGGGGACGGGCAACACCGGCGCCCTGGTCGGCCTCGTCTTCATCACGGCCGGGCTCGCCTTCAAGGTCTCCGCCGTACCGTTCCACATGTGGACGCCCGACGTCTACGAAGGCGCGCCCACGTCGGTGACGGCGTTCTTCGCCATCGCGCCCAAGATCGCGGCCATGGCGCTGTTCATCCGGGTTCTGGTG
Source organism: Alphaproteobacteria bacterium (assembly GCA_009380075.1). Lineage (GTDB taxonomy): Bacteria > Pseudomonadota > Alphaproteobacteria > SMXQ01 > SMXQ01 > WHSO01. Next base: position 29,798 of record WHSO01000013.1, read on the forward strand.
GGCCCCTTCGCGCCATTGACGGCCCAGTGGCAGCAGGTGGTCGTATTCCTCGCCGTGCTGTCGATGGCGCTCGGCGCCTTTGCTGCCATCAACCAGACCAATATCAAGCGCCTGATGGCCTACAGCTCCATCGGCAACGTCGGCTACATGCTGGTCGGCCTCGCGGCGGGCACCGAGGCGGGCGTGCGCGGCGTGCTGATCTATCTGCTGATCTACCTCGCCATGACGGCGGGGACCTTCGCCTGCATCCTCGCCATGCGCGTTCACGGCCGCGCCGTGGAGGAGCTCGACGACCTCAAGGGCCTCGGCCGCACCCGCCCCGCCATGGCCCTCGCGCTGGCGGTGTTCATGTTCTCGATGGCGGGAATCCCGCCGCTCGCCGGCTTCTTCGGCAAGCTCTACGTGTTCCTCGCAGCGGTGCAGGCGGGGATGTACGTGCTGGCGGTTTTCGGCGTGCTCGCCTCGGTAGTGGCCGCGTTCTATTACCTGCGCATCGTCAAGCTCATGTACTTCGACGAGCCGGCGGATACCTTCGACCGCCTGCTCGGGCGCGAGATCGGCGTGGTGCTGACGGTGACGGGCCTGTTCATCGCCTTCTTCTTCGTGTTTCCCGCGCCGATGCTGGCCGCTGCGAGCGCCGCGGCCAAATCCCTGTTTCCGGGCTGAGGGGCGGGGAGACAACCCCGCGCCATGGCCCCGCCGCTCCACGCCTTCTATCGCGTCGTCGCACTGGACGAGGTCGCCAGCACCAATGACGAGGCGCTGACGCGCGCCCGTGCCGGCGTGCCGGAAGGCACGCTTGTCATCGCCCGCCGCCAGAGCGCGGGTCGGGGCCGCCGCGGACGTACCTGGGACAGCCCGGAAGGAAATCTCCACCTGTCGCTCATCCTGCGTCCTGCCGCCGGCATTGCCGCCGCCGTGGCGGCGGGGTTCGCCGCCGCGCTGGCGGTGCGCGGCGCCATCGTCCGCGGTCTCCCGCCCGGCCGCAGGGTCGAGCTCAAATGGCCCAACGACGTGCTGATCGACGGCGCCAAGGCTGCGGGAATCCTGATCGAGGCCGCCGACGGCGCGCTCGTGCTTGGCGTCGGCATCAACATCGCCCGTCACCCCGAGGGCACGCCGTACCCCGCGACGTCGATCCACGGCGCCGGGGGCTGCGGTACGCTCGATGACGTGCTGTCCGCCTTCTGTGCCACCTTCAAGGCACTGTGGGATACATTCCTGCGCGACGGGTTCGGGCCGTTGCGGCAAGAATGGCTCGCCAATGCGCGGGGACTTGGCGAAACGGTGACGGTGGACGTCGAGGGAACGCGCCTCACGGGCGTCTTCGGTGACATCGCAGAGGACGGCGCGCTCATCCTCGACCGGGGGGCGGCGGGGGTTAAGCGGATCACCGCCGGCGACGTCTCCTTCGCGCCCGCGGCCGAAACCGGGTCCTGAAGGGCGGGGGGAAAGGTTCCATGCTGCTCGCCGTCGACTGTGGCAACACCAGCACCAAGTTCGGCCTGTACGAGGGCACGGCCCCGGGCGGCCGTTTCGCTCGAGTCTTCCGCCTCGATACCGACGCCCGCCTGACCGCCGCCGACTACCGCGCCCGTTTCGACAAGGAAGTGAAGATGGCGGGGCTCGATGCCGCCGCCGTGACCGGCGCCGCCGTCGCCACCGTCGTGCCCGCCGCCCGCGCCGCGCTGGTGGATTTCGCCCAGGCGCTCATCGGGCGGGTGCCGGTCGTGGTCGGCGCGCCCAGCGTCGCCCTCGGCCTCAAGGTCCTGATCGACCGGCCGGAGGAAGCCGGCGCCGACCGCCTCGTCGCCGCCGTCGCCGCCCATGCCGAATGGCCCGGGTGCAAGATCGTGCTCGATTTCGGCACCGCCACCACCTTCGACGTGGTCACCGCGGACGGCGACTACGCCGGCGGCGTCATCGCCCCGGGGGTAAACCTGGCGCTCGACGCACTGCATGCGGGCACCGCGCAATTGCCGCGGATCAAGGTGGCGCGGCCTGCGCGCGTCATTGGCACCGGTACCGTGGCGGCGATGGAATCCGGCATCTACTGGGGCTACGTCGGCCTGATCGAAGGCATCGTCGCCCGCATCAAGGCGGAGTGGGGCAGTGCGGCCTTCACCGTCATCGCCACCGGGGGGCTCGCGGCGCTGTTTGCCGGGGGCACCTCGGTGATCGACGCCACCGACCCGGACCTCACCCTGCGCGGGATCGTCCTCGTGCACCAGCTCAACCGGCCGCAATGACCGTCGCCGCACCCCGCATCGACACCGGCCCGGTCATCGCCGCCGCGCGCACGGGGCTGGTGTACCTGCCGCTCGGTGGCGCCGGCGAGATCGGCATGAACTTCTACCTCTACGCTTGCAACGGAAAATGGATCGCGGTCGAATGCGGGGTGACCTTCGGCGACGACACAACGCCGGGCATCGACGTGATGATGGCCGATACGGCGTTCCTCGAAAGCGTGCGCGCCGATCTTCTCGGCCTCGTCCTCACCCACGCCCACGAGGACCACCAGGGCGCCGTGGCCTACCTCTGGTCCCGCCTCGGTTGCCCGGTCTACGCCACCGGCTTCACCGCGGGGCTGGTACGGGCGCGTCTCAAGGAAGCCGGACTCGAGCGCGAGGTGCCGCTGCATGAGGTCCCGCTCGGCGGCGAAATCACCCTCGGCCCGTTCGGGATACGCTACGTCACCGTGACCCATTCGATCCCGGAGCCCAACGCGCTGGCGATTACCACGCCGTTCGGCACCCTGGTGCATACCGGCGACTGGAAGATCGATCCTGGGCCTCTGATCGGCAAGACCATCGACGAGAAATCGTTCCGGACCCTTGGCGACAACGGCGTGCTCGCCATGATCTGCGATTCGACCAACGTCTTCAACGAGGGCTCGTCCGGCTCCGAAGCCGACGTGCGCGAGGTGTTGACCGAGACCATCGGCCGCTTCAAGGGCCGCGTCGCGGTCGCCTGCTTCGCTTCCAACGTGGCGCGGGTCGAGTCCATCGCCCGGGCGGCGGCGGCCAACGGCCGTCACGTCGCGCTGGTCGGCCGCTCGCTGTGGCGGATCAACGAGATCGCGCGCGCCTGCGGCTACCTCAAGGGCGTGCCGGAATTCCTCACCGAACACGATTGCGCCTTCCTGCCGCGCGAACGCGCGCTCTACATCTGCACCGGCAGCCAGGGCGAAAGGGGCTCGGCGCTGGCCCGCATCGCCGCAAACGATCACGCCAACGTGGTACTGGAGGAGGGCGACGCGGTGCTGTTCTCGTCGCGCAACATCCCCGGAAACGAGCGCGAAATCTACGCCATGCAGGACCAATTGGCGCGCAAGGGCTGCATCGTCGTCACCGGCAAGGACGCGCCGATCCACGTTTCCGGCCACCCGGCACGGGCGGAGCTGGCGCAGCTCTACGGCTGGGTGCGCCCGCGCCATTCGGTGCCGATGCACGGCGAGCAGCGCCACCTGATGGAGCACGCCGCCTATGCCCGCAGCCTCGGCGTCGCGGAGGCCCATGTGGTGAGCAACGGCCATGCGCTCCGTCTCGCCCCGGGCGAACCCGAGATCGTCGGCGAGGTGCCGGTCGGCCGCCTCGGCCTCGACGGTGCGCGGCTGGTGCCGGTGGACGATGTCCTGCTCGGCCCGCGCCGCCGCGCCGCCTTCTCCGGAACGGCCTTCGTCACCGTGGTGGTCGATCGCAAGGGCCGGCTGGCCGCCGACCCGGTGGTGTCGCTCGACGGCGTCTGCGCCGATCCGCGGGAAGACCACGACGCCGTCGCTGCCGCCATCGACGAGGTCGAGCGCGTCATGGCGCGCCCGGCCCGTCGTCATCGCGATGATGGCCCCGTACCGGAAGAGGCGATCCGCCTCGCCGTCCGCCGTGCCGTCAACCGAACGACCGGCAAGAAGCCGGTGACCAGGGTCCACGTGGTCGAGTCCCGGTGATCCGCCGATGAACTGGTTTACCGGCATCATGGTCTATATCATCGCGTGGTGGATGGTGCTGTTCACGGTGCTGCCGTGGGGTAACCGGCCGCCGGATACGGCCGAGCCGGGCCATGCCGACAGCGCTCCGGAGAAGCCGCGTCTTTGGCTCAAGGCGCTGATCACGACGGTAATCGCCGCCGTCGTCTGGGCTGCGATATACTGGGTTATCGAGGCGGATATCATCACCTTCCGCAGTTCGTGACACTGGAGGCCGTAGCAAGCGGTCCCGCGCACCATCGAGGAGGCAGACATGGCGGGGAAGGCTCCCTTTTCCATCATGAACATCGATCACATCGTGCTGCGCACCGGCGACGTGAAGCGCCTGGTCGCCTTTTATTGCGGCGTGCTCGGCCTTCCCATCGAGCGTGAGACCGGAAAGGGCCTGACCCAGTTGCGCGCGGGGGCGTCGCTGATCGACATCGTCCCGGTGGACGACCGCGCCGCGGGGGACCCCAAAGCGCCGGGCCGCAACCTGGAGCATTTCTGCCTGCGGGCAGAGCCCTTCGATGCCGACGCCATCCGCGCCCGTGTCGAGGCGGCGGGCGCCAAGGTGGTCAAGTCCGGCAGCGGTTACGGGGCCGAAGGAAGGGGGCCCAACATCTATTTCCTCGACCCTGACGGCAACGAAGTTGAGCTCAAGGGCCCGTCCGACGGCAAGCTCTACGGCCGCGACATCTGAACCCATGCCCTTCTACTGCGACATCGCCCGGGGCCATCCGGTGCACGGGCCGCATCACGACCGAGAATACGGCCGCCCGGTATCGCGCGACGACGTGCTGCTGGAGCGCATCGCCATGGAGATCATGCAGGCGGGGTTGTCCTGGCTGCTTGTGCTTAACAAGCGCGTCGCCATGCAGGCCGCTTTCCGCGGGTTCGATCCCGACGTGGTGGCGTGCTTCGGCGCGCGGGATGTCAACCGGCTGTTGAAGGACGAGGGCATCATCCGCAACCGCCGCAAGATCGAAGCGATCATCGAGAATGCCCGGCGCGTCTGTAACCTGCGCGCGGAATACGGCTCTATCAAGGGTTTCCTCGACGCCCACCACCCTCTCCGTCTGCCCGACTGGGTCAAGACGATGAAAAAGACCTTCGTCTTCATGGGCCCGGAGGTGGTCAACGAATTCATGATGTCGACCGGATACCTGCCCGGCGCCCACGCCGAAACCTGCCCGAAATACCGCGTCATCTCGCGCCTCAGGCCCGCGTGGATGCGGGCGGCGCCACCGGGCGGCTGGTAGAACGGGCCGGTCAGACGCGAGGGGTTTCGACGCCGCGGCGGGCGACGCAATTGTAGATCCAGGCGACGAGCGCGCCGCAGATGGCGCCGTCGACCAAGGCCCACACGGTCCCGATGGCGGTGCCCGTGAAGGTCGGCCCGTAGCCCAGGTAGAGAGAGCGGAACAGGTTTACCATGGGCAGGCCCCAGCCGAACAGCCGGGCACCGAGACCCAGAAACAGGATGGTCGCTCCCCACACGATGCCGATCGCGATGGCGAGCGCCCATACGTCGATTTTTTGTGTATTCATCGAATCCTCCTCTGCTTGGGCGATCCTTGGAGCCGCCAGGCCCAGTCGCCGGTTCGCGGATCCATGATGCCCCGTCTTCCGGCGCGTTATCAAATTGTAACGGTCTCGGGGAACCGGAGTTCCGCCTTCGCTCATAGGTGGTGCCGGTGGGCGAAGAGGCCCGCAGACCGGTGGACCGTACCGTCCGGAAGCCGCATTGCAGTTTGCCGGGCCATTGCCTAAAGTCGGGTCGCCGCTCCGTCCCGGCCATGCCCAAGGCCTGCCAACTCCCTGAGATTCCTGATGCGTCTGTCCCGATTCTACCTGCCCACCCTCAAGGAGACCCCGAAGGAGGCGGAGATCGCCTCGCACCGGCTGATGCTGCGCGCCGGCATGATCCGGCAGTCCTCGGCCGGAATCTACAGTTGGCTTCCCCTTGGTTTTCGCGTGCTCCGGCGGATCGAGCAGATCGTGCGCGAGGAGCAGGACCGCGCCGGTGCCCAGGAAATGCTGATGCCCACCATCCAGCCGGCCGAGATATGGCGCGAATCCGGCCGCTACGACGACTACGGGCCGGAGATGCTGCGTATCACCGACCGGCACGAGCGCGAGCTCCTCTACGGCCCCACCAACGAGGAAATGATCACGGAAATCTTTGCCGCGACGGCGCGGTCCTACCGCGACCTGCCGAAGATGCTCTATCACATCCAGTGGAAGTTCCGTGACGAGGTGCGGCCTCGCTTCGGCGTCATGCGCGGGCGCGAATTCCTGATGAAGGACTGCTATTCCTTCGACCTCGATTACGAAGGCGCCGTTCGGTCCTACAACAAGATGTTCGTATCCTACCTGCGGACCTTCGCGCGCATGGGGCTCAAGGCGATCCCCATGGAGGCCGACACGGGCCCCATCGGCGGTGACCTCAGCCACGAGTTCATCGTGCTGGCGCCGACGGGGGAAAGCGCTGTGTTCTGCGACCGGAATTGCCTCGACATCGATGTCCTTTCCGAGGATATCGATTACGGCGACGACGGTGCGCTCGCCGCCATCATCAACCGGTTCACGACACTTTATGCCCGGACAGAAGAAAAGCACGACACGGCAGCTTTTGAATCCCGGGTGGCAAAGGATCGCCGCTACGAAGGCCGCGGCATCGAGGTCGGCCAGGTCTTCTACTTCGGCACCAAATACTCGAAGCCCATGGGCGCAGAGGTGATCGGGCCCGACGGTCAGCCGGCAACGGTGGAGATGGGTTCCTACGGCATCGGCGTGTCGCGCCTGGTCGGCGCAATCATCGAGGCGAGCCACGACGACGCCGGCATCATCTGGCCCGACGCGGTGGCGCCCTTTGATGCCGAGATCATCAACCTGCGCCCCGGCGACGAAGCCTGCGACGCCGCCTGCATGGAGGCCTATGCCAGGCTCGGCGCGGCGGGGCGCGATGTTCTCTATGACGACCGTGACGAGCGCCCGGGCGTCAAGTTCGCCGATGCGGACCTGATCGGCATTCCCTGGCGTCTGGTGATCGGCCCGCGCGGGATCAAGGACGGCAAGGTGGAACTGAAGCGTCGCGACGGCACCGTCGCTGACGAGGTCGCGCTTTCCGCCGCCCTCGACCGCCTGGCGACAGCGCCTCGGGGTTAGCCGGCATGTTCCTGTCGCATGCTCTCGTCCCCCTCACCCAGCGCCGGGTAAGCGCACGCGATGCGCGTGCCAATCCCTCTCAACCCTCTTCCCCCGCGTGCGGGGGGAGAGGGAAGGGTGAGGGGGGGCTCTCCCCACCGGCTGGTTACTAGGAACACTCGGCATGGCCTTCAACCCCTTCGAACGGCTCGTCGCCCTGCGCTACCTGCGGGCGCGACGCAAGGAAGGCTTCATTTCGGTCATCGCCGGATTTTCGCTGGCCGGAATCTCGCTCGGCGTCGCCACGCTGATCATCGTCATGGCGGTGATGAACGGTTTCCGCCAGGAATTGCTGACCCGCATCCTCGGCGTCGGCGGCCATGTCACCGTTTACGGTGCGCCCGGGCCGCTCACCAACTATGCCGACGTCACCCACCGGCTCAAGGCGCTGCCCGGCGTTGTCGACGCGGCGCCCCTGGTGAGCGGGCAGGCCATGATCACTGTCGGACGGCGCGCGGGCGGCGTCGCTGTGCAGGGCATCACCCGGGACGACCTGGTCCGGCGGCCGATCATCGCCGGCAACATCAAGGTGGGATCACTCGACCAGTTCGGGGCGCCGGATTCGGTGCTGATCGGCACACGGCTCGCGACCCGCTTCGGCCTCACGGTCGGCGACAAGCTGACCCTGGTCGCGCCCTCGGGCAACGTCACCGCCTTCGGCACCCTGCCGCGGGCCAAGGGCTATCGCATCGTCGGCCTGTTCGAGATCGGCATGTACGAGTACGACAGCAATTTCGTCTACATGCCGCTGGCGGCGGCGCAGACGTTTTTCCGCGAAGGGGACCGCGCCTCGGCGATCGAGGTGATGCTGGCCGATCCGGACGGTCTGCGCGCTGCGGTCTCGCAGATCACCTCGGCGCTCGGTCCGGGCACCCGACTGCGCCATTGGCAGGACGTCAATTCCAGCTTCTTCACCGCGATCCAGGTCGAACGCAACGTCATGTTCCTGATCCTGACGCTGATCATCCTGGTGGCGGCGTTCAACGTCATCTCCGGCATGATCATGCTGGTCAAGGACAAGGGCCGCGACATCGCCATCCTGCGCACCATGGGGGCGACGCGGGGCGCGGTGATGCGCATCTTTCTGCTGGCGGGGGCCTCGGTCGGTGTCGTCGGGACTTTCATCGGATTCCTCCTCGGCGTCGCCTTCGCCGCCAATATCGAGACCATCCGGGGCTGGATCTCGGCGCTGACGGGGACCGACCTGTTTTCCGCCGAAATCTATTTCCTGTCGCAGCTTCCGGCGAAGATCGACGCGGGCGAGGTGGCGACCGTCGTCGGCATGTCGTTGTCGCTGTCGTTTCTCGCCACGCTCTACCCGTCATGGCGCGCCGCGCGCCTCGATCCGGTGGAGGCGCTGCGCTATGAGTGACGCCGTCCTCGACCTCTCCGGGGTGTGCCGTGCCTTCGAGGACGCGGGCGACCGGCTCGAAGTGCTCCGCGGCTGCGATCTGGCCATCGGCGCGGGGGAGATGGTCGCTCTGGTCGGCCCTTCCGGGTCGGGAAAGTCGACGCTTCTGCACATCATCGGCCTCCTGGAACGCGCCGACTCGGGGCGCGTCCGGATCGGCGGCACCGATGCGACCGAAGCCGGCGATGCCGAGCGCACGCGGTTGCGGCGCGAACACCTGGGCTTCGTCTACCAGTTCCACCACCTGTTGCCGGAATTCACGGCCGAAGAGAACGTGGCCCTGCCGCCGATGATCGCCGGGCGCGACAGGGCCGAGGCGCGGGCTCGGGCGCGCGAACTGCTCGCCCTCGTCGGGCTGGCGGCGCGGGCGTCGCATCGTCCGGCGCAGCTCTCAGGCGGCGAGCAGCAGCGCGTCGCCATCGCCCGCGCGCTCGCCAACCAGCCGCTGCTACTGCTGGCGGACGAGCCCACCGGCAACCTCGATCCCGCCACCGCCGATCATGTCTTCCAGGTGTTCCTCGACGTCGTGCAGGGCACCGGCCGGGCGGCGCTGATCGCGACCCACAACCCTGCACTCGCCCGCCGCATGGACCGGGTGGTGACGCTGGAGGCCGGGCGCATCGTTCCGGTCTAGGCCATTGCCCCGGAGGCTCCGGCGGGGCTCCTTCCGTCTTCATCGTATCCCAGGCGCGCGGCGGCGGCCCCGGTCTCATGCCGGACGACGGCGAGTTCTTCCGGCGTGAACTGCGGCCGGTAATAGCCGGGTGCGTGAATGCGTCGTGCCTCGGCCTCGAGGAAGCCGGATGGTGTGTCGAGCCCGGCGTGGGCGAGCACATCGCCGAGTACCCGTCGCGGCTCCCGGCACAGGTTTTCGTAATGGACCACGAGGCTCGCCTCGCGCAGGGCCGCGTCGTCGCGCAGCCGGTCGGCGATGTGGTCATGGACGAGCGCCCAATAGCGCGCCCATCCCGCAACTTCCTCGCCCGCATCCCACAGGCGCGTGATCTCGCGCACGGCTTCGGCGTTGCCGGTATTGATGGGGCGGCGGTCGAGCCCGAATTCGAAATGGCTGACACGGCGCAGGTGGCGAACCGCCTCCGGGTGCCGGCCCTGACCGCGGGTGAACAGCGCCTGCTGCTTCATCAGCGAGGCGATGTGCCACACGGGATCGCGCACCGGGATCAGGAAGCGCGCATCGGGAAACAGGCGATGGAGATAGCCCAGGCGGGTGACATTGTAGTTTCCTTTGGCGGTGTAACGAGAGCGCTTCCGTACCGCGAGCAGCTTGAGGATATGGGCGCGGTAGAACGCCTCGAACCCAGGATGATGCGCGTTGCGGTCCAGCACCGCGCTGGCGGCCGGGTCATGCAGGTGTGGGAGGAACGCCGCCCACAGCACTTCCTCGAACGCTTCCGGACTCTCGGAGGTCACGGCGATCCCGTCGGCATGGGTACGCTCATGGGGCGTTTCGTCACGCCGGGGCATGAAGTCGAGCCAGCGGTTCCACAGATAGGGTGTGAACACAGGCGGGAAGTCGCGGTAGCGATGGGTCGCTACCGCCGGATGGCGCGCCAGCGTCTCAAGCAGGATCGTCGTGCCGGAGCGCGCAAGACCCGCGATATAGATCGGGCGGTCGATCTCCATCTCCCCGATGATACCGCCGACCAGACGGGTCTCGAGGTTGCCGAGCCGGATCCATAGCGGGCGGTGCCGCGCCATATGGCCGCCGAGCCGGTCGATCCATCGTGCGACCGTGAAGCCATCGTCCCTTTCCCCGCTTGTCATCGTCTTTTAAGCGCGCGGTGAAGCAGGAGCGAAGCGAGGGTCACGGCGGCAAAGAACAGCATAGGCCAGGAGCGTACGAACCGGGGGCCGAACGACAGGTATTCCCGTGGCGGCAGGTCCAGGACGACGCTCTCCACCGGGCCGTCTTCCGGCAGGTAGCCCGCGGGGTTCCCGATCAGCGCGTTCCACCAGCGCCGCTTTTCGACACGGGTCACGGCGGCCGTCATCTCATGCTGAACGAGGGGTTCCGAAGCTATGCCACGCGGACGCACTTCCAGTCGCGGCGCGCCTTGCGGCACGGCGATCACACGGGCATCGAACCCGTCGGGCCTGACCACGGCACCGGGTGGGTTATTCCCGACGTCCAGGGTATGGCCGTAGGCGGTATCGAGCCAGATCGCGACCGTCATCACGGGAAGCAAAGCAAGCAGGCTCGCCGGCAGGGCGAGGCCGGCGCGCTTGAATGCCGCGCCGAGCTGGGTGCCGATCAGCGGTAGCGCACGGGCGAATTCCTCCTCTTCCCACAGGCGCCGCCGCGCGTCGGCGAGACGCCGCTTGCTGGCCTCGATCTTCCCGCGTGGAGCGAGCAGATGATAGACGATCATCGACAGCGCGCCGGCCACCACGCCCCACAGGACGAACCGGCCCGCGGGGGGCAGGGCGGACGCCAGCCAGTGGTCCACGGCGAGGTAGAGCGGGGCCGGAAGGTCGAGGATGCCCATGGGCTCGTCCGCTCAGTGCGACCGCGGGTGATCCGCGCCGGCTGGCCGGGCAGGGCTCTCGCGTCCGGCGGGAGCTTCCGCGCGCTTTTTCCTGAAGATGTGGCGCCTGAGTGGCCACATCACCAGGAAGCCGAAGGCGGCGGCGACCGCCACGATCAAGCCCCACAGCGCACCCAGCATGGTAATGCCGGCGCCCGGCCCGACGTAGGCGGCAGCCGGCATGGCGGCAAGGACGAGCGGCACGGCGAGGATGAGCCCGCGCCGTGCGGACGATTGACGTGTCATTGGCGATTCTCCTTTCCGTTCTCGATGGCGGTGCGGAACTCCGGAGCGAATCTTTCCGCCACGATGCGTTGGGCCCCGGTCAGCACCGGAATAAAGGATGCACCGGATTTCGGGTCCGTGTTCCGGACCGGATTGACGTATTCCCAGACGATTCGTCCGGCGCGGTTGACTTCGAACACCCGGCCACCCTGATCCTCGTTGACGAGGGTGTTGCCATTGGGCAGGCGTTGGGCCGAGCCGCGCAGCGCGCTGAAGAACGGGCGGTCGTCATCGCCGGTGTATTCCCACGCGATCTGCATGGTGACGGGGTCGAACTCGATCACGCGTGAATCGTTGCGACCGCCCCGGAAAGCGCCGAAGTTGTCGTAGAGCAGAATGCGGCCATCGGGCAGCGGCCTGGGATCGTGAAAGCCGAGCCACGGCCCGCGCGTCGCCCAGACGATCTCCCCGCTCTCCGGGTCCACGGCGACGACGAGGCCGAGGTCGCGGAACGCGGTCATGACGTGTCCTTCTTGTGCAACCCGCAGGTTCCGCGCCGTTTCCGAATCGATGTAGTTGGCGGTATTGGCGTGGAGCGGGTCCTCCCGTGCAAAGGCGGGGAAAGCGTGAAGAAATTGCCGGAACCGCGAGCGGGCGAGGGCGCGTGTGAGGGAAATCTTCTTCAGTTCCTCGCCATCGGGTGACAGCACCACCAGGAAGTCGTCGAGGCGCGGCCGGGCGAGGTCCGTCACGCCTTCGATTTTCTCGGACGTGAACTCATGAGTGAGCACGAAGATGCGCCCGTCCGGGGACACGTCGAGGTCATGATGCGCCCGCTGCAGGTAGCTCCAGATGACATTGGAATTGCGGTCGAGCTTTACGAGGCCGTAGCCCCACGGCGTATCCGATGCCGCGGTGTAGATCGCGAGCAGGTCGCCGTTGGGGAAGACGTGAGCCTTGTTCATGTAAATCATCGAGTCCGGGCGGGGTCGCCGCACCGCGGCGGTTTCGTCCCAGATCTCGCTGAACGGCTTGCGCCACTCGTGAACGACGCGGCCGTCCATGTCGATCAGCCGTGCATAGGGGCCGTCGCCTGAGGTGAACAACGTATAACCCAGGAATGCCTCGGTGCGATCGTATACGGTGATGCCGCGCGAACTATCGCGGGTCCCGTACCAGAGGTCGGTCCTGAGAGGCGATTCGGAAAGCGCCTTCTTGGCCAGAAATGACTCGCTCGCGCGATAGGCGTTGCGCAGGAAGTCCGAAGGAAAGGTCTTGCTTAGAACGCTCCAGCCGCCGCCCACGAAGGTGAGGAAGGCGATGGTCACGATCAGTATCGCGCGACCGATCCGTTCCCCTACGCTTGGTCCAAACTCGGCAGGAGACGGAGCCTTCATGGCAAGAATCCTAACAACGCGTGTCGAACGCGATCCGCCGCCGGATATCGGTTGCGGAAATTTCCTCGATCTCGCGCGGCAGTTCGAGCCGCTCGACGGCGTAGCCCACATCGCGCCCGTAGAAAACATTCGTGACGTTCGGCAGGGGGACTACAATGAACCGGCCCGTGTGTTCGACGAGCGCGGCCTCTATACGGTCACGAACAGCGTGGAGGGAGTAAGGGTTCCGCCCGTCGTCGCCCGGCACGTCGCGCATCGCGATGCAGGCCTGGCCCACGCGTCGGATACCCTCCTCGATCAGGGCCTTGTGACCGTTGTGAAAGGGCTGCCAGCGCCCGATGAATAGCGCCGTCGGCCGCTTCGGATCGAACACGGGACGCAACAGGGCGGCGATGCGTTCGACCCAGAACTCGGGCGTGCCCTCCGCCGTCACCCGAACGTCGTGGCGTTCGGGCGGCACGAACAGGCGGTTGGTGTCCTCGAACCGTCCGGCCCGGATCCGGTCAATCCAGACGACGAAGGCGTCACCGAAGGCGGCCCGTGTTTCCGGCGTCGGGCAAATGAAGTCGGCAACGGCGTAGCCGCCGGTCCCGACCACCTGGTCGCACAGCCAGCCCATCCGGGTGGCGTGCTCGACGCGGTCTTCGAGGGAGAAACCAAGGTCCTTGTTAATGTGGGAACGGACCTCGTCCGCGTTGAAGTGGACGGCGTTGAGGCGGCGGGCAAGCATCCGGGAGAGGGTGGTTTTGCCGGCACCGGGCAACCCCATAACCAGAATTTTCCGTATTCCGTGGTTCATGACGACGGCACTCTACTGACGAAACAATCCAATACGACTCGTCACGGGCCGTCGTCGGTCAGGCACGTAACCCGCACCCCCACTCCACGAACGCGTCGGTTATCCGCGTCCTGAACGTTAGACCTTGCGGCGGTACACTTATTCCACGACGCATCATGGCCACTGTACGGTTCTTGTTCACAACATGCTGTGGAGTTTGTTATGAACACCCCACAGATGTTGCTTCACGGCCCCATCCGTGGAATCAATGGCCGGTGACGGGGAGGATGCTGGATGGTGCACGCGGAATTCGTACATCTCAGGGTGCACAGCGCCTATTCGCTGCTCGAGGGCGCGCTGAAGATTCCGGCGCTGGCCGAGCTGTGCAAGCGCCACGCGATGCCGGCCATCGCCGTCACCGACACACGCAACCTGTTCGGCGCGCTCGAGTTTTCCATGGCGATGATGAAGGCGGGCGTGCAGCCGATCATCGGCTGCGAGCTGGCGGTGACGCGCGAAGGAGCGGAGCCCGCCCGCGTGCCCATCGGCCGCACGCCGGAGCCGGACAAGCTCGTCCTCCTGGTGCAGGACGCCGAGGGCTACGCCAACCTAATCGACCTGGTGAGCGAGGCGCACCTCGACACCGAATCCGGCCGCACGCCGCAGGTGACGTGGGACCGCCTCGACGGCCGCACGGCAGGGCTGATCGCGCTCACCGCCGGGCCCGAGGGCACGGTCGGGCGCCTCCTGCTCGAGAACCGTCGGAGCGAGGCCGAGGCCACGCTGGATCGCCTCAAGCGCCTGTTTCCGGGGCGGGTTTACGTCGAGCTGATGCGCCACGGCATGGAAGCAGAAGACCGCATCGAGGGCGAGATGATCGACCTCGCCTATGCGTATGATCTGCCCCTAGTCGCTACCAACGAGGCCTTTTTCGCCGACGCCGACATGTTCGAAGCCCATGACGCATTGCTCGCCATCGCCGAAGGGGCACTCGTGTCGTACACCGACCGCCGCCGGCTTACGCCCAATCACCGCCTGCGCACGCCGGCGGAGATGAAGGCCCTGTTCGCCGACCTGCCTGAAGCCGTTGCCAATACCCTCGTCATCGCGCGTCGATGTGCCTTTGCGAGCCCCGAGCGCAAGCCGATCCTGCCGCCCTTCGCCTCCGAGGACGGGACGAATGAGGCCGAGGTGCTGCGCGCGGAAGCTCGCGCGGGGCTCGAGGCGCGGCTTGAACGCCACGTCTTCAAGCCGGAGATGGACGCCTCCACCCGGGCGGCTGCGGCAAAGCCATATATCGAAAGGCTCGACTTCGAGCTCGGCGTGATCGAGCAGATGGGCTTCCCGGGCTATTTCCTCATCGTTTCGGACTTCATCTGCTGGGCCAAGGACCACGGTATCCCGGTGGGGCCGGGACGTGGGTCGGGCGCCGCATCGGTGGTGGCGTGGTCGCTGCTCATCACCGACCTCGATCCGCTGCGCTTCAAGCTGCTGTTCGAGCGCTTCCTCAATCCTGAACGCATCTCGATGCCGGACTTCGACGTCGATTTCTGCCAGGACCGGCGCGATGAGGTCATCCGTTACGTCCAGGAAAGCTACGGCCGCGATCGCGTAGCGCAAATCATCACCTTCGGAAAGCTCCAGGCGCGTGCCGTGCTGCGCGACGTCGGCCGGGTGCTCGGCCTGCCTTACGGCCAGGTCGACCGCATCTGCAAGCTGGTGCCCAACAACCCGGCCAATCCGGTGACGCTCGCCGACGCCATCGAGGGCGAGCCGCTGCTGCAGCAGATGCGCGCCGACGACGAATCCGTGGCCCGGCTGATGGGCATCGCGCTCAGGCTGGAAGGCCTCTATCGCCACGCCTCGACCCACGCGGCGGGCGTCGTCATCGGCGACCGGCCGTTGCGCCGGCTGGTGCCGCTCTACCGCGATCCGCGCTCGGACATGCCGGTCACCCAGTTCAACATGAAGTACGTGGAGCTGGCGGGGCTGGTGAAGTTCGACTTCCTCGGCCTCAAGACGCTGACCGTGCTCGCCAACGCGGTCGAGATGGTCAATGTCGACCGCGCCGCCCTGGGCCAGGCGCCCATCGACCTCGCCACGCTTCCGCTCGACGACGCGGCGACCTACGCCATGATGGGGCGGGCCGAGACCACCGGCGTGTTCCAGCTTGAAAGCTCGGGCATGCGCGACGTGCTGCGCAACCTCCGGCCCGACACGTTCGAGGAAATCATCGCCCTGGTCGCGCTCTACCGGCCGGGGCCGATGGACAACATCCCGCGCTACATCAACTGCAAGCACGAGCGCGAGACGCCGGATTATCTGCATCCCTCCCTCGAAGGCATCCTCAAGGAAACCTTCGGCGTGATGATCTACCAGGAACAGGTGCTGCAGATCGCCCAGGAGCTCTCGGGCTATTCGCTCGGCGGCGCCGACATCCTGCGCCGCGCCATGGGCAAGAAGATCAAGTCGGAGATGGAGGCCGAACGCGCCAAATTCGTCGACGGGGCGGTGGCGCGCGGGGTGGACCGGCGCAAGGCCGGTCACATCTTCGAGCAGGTGGAGAAATTCGCCGGCTACGGCTTCAACAAGGCCCATGCCGCCGCCTATGCCCTGATCGCCTACCAGACGGGGTGGCTCAAGGCCAACTATCCGGTCGAATTTCTCGCCGCATCGATGATGCTGGACATGGGCAACACCGACAAGCTCAACGTCTTCCGCCAGGAATTGCAGCGCCTGGGTATCGTGCTGCTGCCGCCCGACGTCAGCGCCTCGGACGCCACCTTCACGGTCGAGCGCACCGCCGATGGCACCAAGGCGATCCGTTACGCGCTGGGGGCGCTCAAGGGCGTCGGCGCTGCGGCGATGGCCGCGCTGGCTGCGGAGCGCGCGGAGGGAGGGCTGTTCAAGGACCTGTTCGATTTCGCGCTGCGCTGCGACACAAAGGTGGTGAGCAAGCGCCAGCTCGAAAGCCTTGCCGCGGCGGGCGCCTTCGATTCGATCAACCCCGACCGCGCCGAGGTGCACGGCAACGTCGAGGTCCTGACCCAGCACGCGAGCATCGCCGCGAGCGAGCGCGCGAGCGGACAGACCAGCCTGTTCGGTGACGCCGGCACGGAACCCATGGGCGGCCGCGGCCTCAACCGCGTGGCGCCGTGGTCGGTGATGGACAAGCTTCATCACGAGTTCCAGGCCGTCGGTTTCTACCTTTCGGCCCATCCGCTCGATGCCTACGGCACGCGGCTGGAGCGGCTCAAGGTGGTGCCGTCGTCGTCGCTGGTGGCGCGGGCGGGCACGACCGAAGCGTCGCGCCTCAAGATCGCCGGCACGGTGATCTCGAAGAAGGAGCGCACCTCGGCACGGGGCAGCCGCTTCGCCTTCGTGCAGCTTTCAGACTCCTCAGGCATGTTCGAGCTGACGGTGTTTTCGGAAGTACTCGGCCGCGCCCGCGAACTCCTGGAGGCCGGGATCAACGTGCTCGCCACCTGCGAGGCCCGGCGCGAGGGCGAGGGCTACCGGCTGACCGCCCAGGATCTCGTGTCGCTCGATGACGCCGTCGCCCATGCCGCGCCCGGGCTCAAGGTCGCGGTCGCGGATCCGGCGGCGCTGGCGCCCGTGCGCGACATCATCGCCGCGGCGCCGCGTGGGCGGGGGGAGGTCAGCCTGCTCCTTGGCCTCGGCGAGGGGGAGGAAGCTGAGGTCCAGCTTCCGGGGGGCTTTGCCGTCTCGGCCACCGCGGTGATGGAACTGGAGGCGCTTCCGGGAGTCGTCGCGGTCAGGGAAATTTAGATTTCTACTAGATATTGTGACTAGGTTGTAATTATGTCCTAAATATTGTATTAATCCCTTGGTTATGACAAATCGAGGGACTAGTGATGTCTATGAACGATCGTTTCGTCGTAAATCACCCGGACGGTTGGGCAGTTAAAAAGTCCCACGCGGACCGTGCGAGCGGCGTCTATTCCACCCAGCGCGAGGCGGAACAGCGGGCCAAGAGCATCGTCGGGAAACTGGGCGGGGGTGAGGTAAGGATACAGGATCGCCACGGCCACTGGCGCGATTCGGACACCGTGTCGCGCGGCTATGATCCTGATCCGACCCAGGACGGAAAACACTAGTCCGTCCGGACCAGGGCCGTCGGAGGGCCGGTAAAACCGGTGGGCCGAAGCTCATCGGAACTGGCCGTTTTCCCTTGCTAATCACGGTTTTCAAGGGTATCTAGGCGCCGTTCCAAATCCACACGCGGGTTGCGGCGGAAAGGTTTTCGTCGCTCCGGTGTTGGGCATGGGAAGTCCCATGTCCCGGCAAGACCCCGCGGAGGCACAACCGGAGAACGACATGGCTATCCCTACATTCACCATGCGCCAGCTTCTTGAGGCGGGCGTGCATTTTGGTCATCGCGCGGGGCGCTGGAATCCGCGTATGGCGTCCTACATCTACGGCGAACGCAACGGCGTTCACATCATCGACCTGCAGCAGACGGTGCCGATGCTCTATGCCGCGCTCGAGGCCGTGCGCGACACGGTCGCCAAGGGCGGCAAGGTGCTGTTCGTCGGCACCAAGCGGCAGGCGGCGGAAAAGCTTGCCGAGGCGGCGGCCCGCTGCGGCCAGCACTACGTCAACCACCGCTGGCTCGGCGGCATGATGACCAACTGGGGCACCGTCACCGCCTCGGTCAAGCGGCTCAAGTCGCTCGATGAGCGGCTCGGCGGCGAGGGCGCCCAGGGTCTGACCAAGAAGGAACAGCTCCAGCTCACCCGTGCCCGCGACAAGCTGGAGCGCGCGCTGGGCGGTATCAAGGAGATGGGCGGCCTGCCCAATATCCTGTTCGTCATCGACACCAACATCGAGAAGATCGCCGTGGCGGAGGCGCGCAAGCTCGGCATCCCGGTCGTCGCGGTGGTCGACAGCAATTCCGATCCTGAGGGCGTCAATTACCCGATCCCCGGCAACGACGACGCCATCCGCGCCATCAACCTGTACTGCGACCTGATGGCCGATGCGGTTATCGACGGCATCCAAGAGGAGCTCACCTCCCACGGTATCGACATTGGCGCCCAGGCGGAAGCCCCGGTTGAGGACCTTCTGCCTGCGACGGAACCAGGCACCAGCGAGGGTCCGGCCACCACCGAAAAGACCGAATCTTAGTATTATAATTCAATCATTTATAAGAGACTTCTCAGGTGAGGACGGAAGACATGGCGGAAATTACGGCGGCCCTTGTCAAGGAACTGCGGGAAAAGTCGGGTGCCGGCATGATGGACTGCAAGCAGGCCCTCACCGCGTCTGGCGGCGATATCGAGGCGGCGGTCGATTGGCTGCGCAAGAAGGGTCTCGCGGCCGCCTCCAAGAAGGCCGGGCGCGTTGCTGCCGAGGGGCTGGTTGCCGCGCTCACGGCGGGCACGACGGGTGTCCTCGTCGAGGTCAATTCGGAGACCGATTTCGTTGCCCGCAACGAGGACTTCCAGAAGTTCGCCGCCGATGCTGCCCGGGTCGCGCTGTCGGTCGAGGGGAATTACGACGCGCTGCTCAAGGCACCCTATCCCAACGCCGGCAAGCCGGTCTCCGACAAGCTGACCGACCTCATCGCCACCATCGGGGAACACCTCAACTTGCGGCGGGCGGCGGGCCTTTCCGTCGGCAGCGGCGTCGTGGTGAGCTACGTGCATGCCGCGGTCGCACCGGGGCTTGGCCGGATCGGGGTCCTGGTCGCGCTCGAATCCACCGGCGACACGGCCAGGCTCGAGGAGCTCGGTCGGCAGCTTGCCATGCATGTGGCGGCGGCCAATCCACAGTCGGTTGACGTGGCCAGCCTCGACCCCGCCGCCGTCGCCCGCGAGCGCGACGTGCTGTCGGCCCAGGCCAAGGCCTCCGGAAAGCCCGACGACATTATCCCCAAGATGGTCGAGGGACGGCTGCGCAAGTTCTACGAGGACGTGGTGCTGACCGAGCAGGTCTTCGTCATCGATGGCGAGACCCGGGTTTCCAAGGTCCTGGAGAACGCGGCGAAGTCCGCGGGTGCGCCGGTCAGGGTCGCCGGGTTCGTGCGCTTCGGCCTCGGCGAGGGGATCGAGCGGGAACAGAAAGATTTCGCCGCCGAGGTCGCGGCCCAGCTGGGGAGCTGAGCCGGCCGCCGACCGGCTCCGGGGGATCGGAGGTTCCATCATGGCCACGGGCGGGCCGTATCGCCGGGTGCTTCTGAAGCTGTCGGGTGAGGCCCTGATGGGCACGCAGGACTATGGTCTCGAGACCGAGACCCTGCGCAACCTCGCCGACGACATCTCCAGCGTGGTCAAGGACGGCGTCGAGCTCGGCCTCGTGGTGGGCGGCGGTAACATCTTCCGCGGGGTCGGCGGCAACGCCCACGGCATCGAGCGCGCCAGTGCCGACTTCATGGGGATGCTGGCGACGGTGATGAACGCGCTGGCGCTGCAGGGCGTCCTCGAAGCCGCCGGCGTGCCGACCCGCGTTCTCAGCGCGATCTCCATGCGGGCGGTGTGCGAGCCCTATATCCGCCGCCGCGCCATCCGGCACATGGAGAAGGGCCGCGTGGTGATCTGCGCCGCCGGCACCGGCAACCCTTTCTTCACCACCGACACCGCGGCGGCGCTGCGCGCGGCCGAGCTCGGCTGTGAGGCCCTGCTCAAGGGCACCCAGGTGGACGGCGTCTACAGCGCCGATCCCCACAAGGACAAGGCCGCGACCCGCTTCGACCGGCTGACCTATCACGAGGTCCTGACCCGCGACCTCAAGGTCATGGATGCCTCGGCCATCTCGCTCGCGCGCGAAAACGGCATTCCGATTCTGGTTTTTTCGGTCCACAATCCCGGTGCCTTGCACCAGGTCGTCAACGGCCGTGGCCGCTACACCATTATCGCGGACTAGGGGGCGTACCGTCGGCCGGGGCAGCACGAACCGGACGTCCTGGCGCCGGATTGGGACAAGGAAACTGAAATGGCCGAATTCAACATCACGGATATAGGGTCGCGCATGCAGGGCGCGGTCAACGTGTTGCACGAGGAATTCACCGGCCTCAGGACCGGCCGCGCGTCCACCAGCCTGCTCGATCGCGTCGTCGTCCCTGCCTATGGCAGCGAAATGCCGCTCAACCAGCTCGCCACCGTGAGCGTGCCCGAGGCGCGTCTGCTCACCGTCAGCGTCTGGGACCGGGGCAACGTCGGCGCCGTGGAAAAGGCGATTCGCGACGCGGGTCTCGGCCTCAACCCCGCCTCGGACGGCCAGATCGTTCGCGTGCCGGTGCCGGAGTTGTCGGCGGAACGGCGCGAGGAGCTGGCCAAGGTCGCGCACCGCTATGCCGAGCAGGCGCGAATCTCGGTGCGCAACGTCCGTCGCGACGGCATGGAGCAGATCAAGAAACTGGAAAAGGACGGCGAGATTTCGCAGGACGAGCACCGCGCCTGGAGCGAAGAAATCCAGAAGATGACGGATCGCATGGTCAAGGAGATCGACCAGCATCTGGCGGATAAAGACAAGGAAATCAGGCAGATATAGCCCGATGCCCCAATCCGACTCGAACTGCCGGCAAATCCCCGTTCACGTCGCCATCATCATGGATGGCAACGGCCGCTGGGCCGCGGCGCACGGCTTGCCGCGCACCTCCGGCCATCGTCAGGGTGCCGAAGCGGTCCGCCGCGCGGTGGAGGCGTCGATCGAGCTCGGCATCGGCCATCTGACCCTGTTCGGCTTCTCATCGGAGAACTGGAAGCGGCCCGAAAGCGAAATCCGCGACCTGATGAGCCTGCTGGAGCGCTATCTGCGCAGCGAGATCGCGGAGTTGCACAAGAACAACGTGCGGCTGCGCATCATCGGCGATCGCACCGTCTTCGCCCCGGACGTCGCCAAGCTGATGAGCGAGGGCGAGGCGCTGACCCGCTCCAACAACCGGCTCAACCTGACCATTGCGCTCAATTATGGTGGCCGCGCCGACATCGTCCAGGCGGTGCGCCGCGCGGCCGAGGAAGTCCGCCTTGGACGCCTCGATCCGTCCGATATCACCGAAGAGCGCTTCGCCGGCTGGCTGCTGAGCGAGGGCCTGCCCGATCCCGACCTGCTGATCCGGACCTCCGGCGAGCAGCGCATCTCCAATTTCCTGCTGTGGCAGTCGGCCTATACCGAGTTTGTTTTCCTCGACATCCTGTGGCCCGATTTCTCCAAGCGCGATCTCGAGTCCGCGATCACCGAATTCGGCCGGCGCGAAAGGCGCTACGGCGCGTCCGGTGCCTGAGGCAACGAATACCGTATTCAGGCTGCGACTCATTTCCGGCACCGTCCTCGCGATCGCTGCGCTCGCCGCGGTGTACGCCGGGGGCGTCTGGTTCGCGGGGCTGGTCGTGGCCGGTTTGGTTCTGATGATCCGCGAATGGCCCGAATTGTGCCTGGCCGCCGGCGGCGCCCGCCCGCTGTGGCGGCCGCGGCCGCCGCTTGCCGCGGCGGGATTCGTCGTGATCGCGTTGATCGCGCTCGTCCTTCTGTTGACCGGCCGGATTCCTGCGGCGGTGGCCCTTGCCGTTGCCGGGGCACCGGTCGTGGCGCTGCTCGCCGGCGGCGGCGTGCGCGATCGCCTGCTGCTGGGCTGTGGATTGCCCTATATCGTCGTGCCCGCGGCCGCGCTCCTGTGGATCTCTTCGGCGCCGCAGGGGCGGTTGACGCTCCTGTGGCTGTTGGTCGTTGTGTGGGCGACCGATATCGGGGGATACGCGGTAGGAAAGCTGATCGGCGGGCCGCGGCTGGCGCCCCGTATCAGTCCGGGGAAGACCTGGGCGGGCTTCGCCGGTGCCACCGTGCTGGCGGCAGGGGCGGGGGCGGCTTTCGTGGTCGTGGTGCCGGATGTGTCCGCACTCCGCCTCGTCCTCGCCGCCGTCGGGTTGAGCCTCGCGGCCCAGGGCGGGGATCTGTTGGAATCCGCGGTCAAACGGCATTTTGCCCTCAAGGATTCCGGCACTATCATACCCGGGCACGGCGGTGTCTTCGACCGTCTCGACGGCCTGCTGGCTGCGGCGCCGCTCCTGGCGGTACTGACGGCGGTCAGTGGCAATCCTGGATTCTTATGGCGATGACGACCCTGCCCCTGAGCACCCCGCGTCCCCGACGTATCAGCATCCTGGGCTCCACCGGCTCGGTCGGCTCCAACACGGTCGACCTCCTGCGCCGCGACCCCGGCGCTTTCGAGGTCGAGGCACTGACCGCACGTTCCAACGTGGAGCTGCTGGCGCAGCAGGCGCGGGAACTGCACCCGCGCATGGCGGTGATCGCCGATGAAAGCCTCTACGGTGCGCTCAAGGAGGCCCTGACCGGCACCAATGTCGCCGTCGCTGCCGGGGCGGCGGCGCTGGAGGAAGCCGCGGCCCTGGATTCCGACCTCGTCATGGCGGCCATCGTCGGCGCCGCCGGGCTCAAGCCGACCCTTGCCGCCGTCGCGCGGGGCGCGACCGTGGCGCTCGCCAACAAGGAATGCCTGGTCTGCGCCGGCGACGTCATGATGCGGGAGGTCGCGCGGTCGGGCGCGGTCCTGTTGCCCGTGGATTCGGAGCACAGCGCCATCTTCCAGGTGTTCGACTTCGACAATGTCGAGGCCATCGAACGCATCATCCTGACCGCGTCGGGGGGACCGTTTCTTGATCTCGACCTCGCCCTCATGAAGGACGTCACGCCGGAGCAGGCGGTGGCCCATCCCAACTGGGACATGGGGGCCAAGATCTCGGTCGATTCGGCGACCATGATGAACAAGGGTCTCGAGGTGATCGAGGCGAGCTACCTGTTCCCCGTGCCCGAGGACCGGATCGAGGTCCTGATCCATCCCCAGTCCGTGGTCCATTCGCTGGTCGGCTACGCCGACGGGTCGGTACTGGCCCAGCTCGGCACCCCGGACATGCGGACTCCGATCGCCTATGCCCTGGCCTGGCCCCGGCGGCAGGGCTCCCCGGCAGCGCGGCTCGACCTCGCGCGGGTCGGCCAGCTCACCTTCCTGCCCTTGGATTCCCGGCGATTTCCTGCACTTGGATTGGCAAGACAGGCCTTGAAAAGCGGAGGGGCGGCCCCTACAGTCCTCAACGCTGCTAACGAAGTGGCCGTTCAGGGTTTCCTGAACCGCGAAATCGGTTTCCTCGACATCATCCGCGTGGTGTCCGAGGCGCTGGACCGGACGCCTCGGGCCTCCGTGGCGACCGTCGAAGACGTTATCGCGGTTGACCGTGCGGCGCGGGCCCTGGCCGGCGAGCAGGTCGTCAAGTTCCGGGGCCGGCGCTGACCGGTCCTCTTCGCTTCCGGGGTGCCGAGCCGGAGCGGCCCAGCTGGTGGGCGCACGGCGGCTTTATGAACGTACCGCATGAACGTACCGCAGGGATATAATGGATATTCTTAATCTGATCTGGACGAACGGCGCCGCGTTTATTTTCATTCTCACGGTTATCGTTTTCTTTCATGAACTCGGTCATTTCCTGATTGCACGGCGCAACGGCGTGCGCGTCGACGTTTTCTCCATCGGCTTCGGTCCCGAGCTCTTCGGCTGGACCGCCAGGAGCGGCACGCGCTGGAAGGTGAGCCTTCTGCCGCTGGGCGGTTACGTCAAGATGTTCGGCGAATCGGCGACCACCGGGGCCTCCGACGAACCGCGCGACATGACCGAAGAGGAAAAGCGCGTCTCCTTCCACCACAAGAGCGTCGGCCAGCGCGCGGCCGTGGTTGCCGCAGGTCCGATCGCGAACTTCGTTCTCGCCATCATCATACTTGCGGCCATGTTCATGTTCGCCGGGCAGCCCTACACACCCGCCGGCATCGGCGCGGTGCAGGCCGGCAGCGCGGCGGAGACCGCGGGCCTGCGGCCCGGGGACCGGATCACCGCGATCGACGGAACCGCGATCGAACGGTTCGAGGAGGTTCAGCGGATCGTGCGACTTGCCCCGGGGCAAAGACTCATCTTCACCGTGCAGCGCGGAAACGATTCGGTGACGCTGACCGCCGTGCCGAAGCGGACGGAGACGGTCGATCGATTCGGCAACCGCTCCGAAATCGGTCTGCTGGGCGTCAGCCGGATAGGCACCGAATACAAGAAGCATGGCGTCGTTTCCGCGGTCACCGAAGCGGTGGCCGAGACCTGGCGCCTGTCCGTCTATACGCTCCAGGCCGTGGGCCAGATCATCCGGGGCGAGCGGTCGTCGGAGGACCTTGGCGGGCCCATCCGCATCGCGCAAATGGCGGGCCAGGTCGCCGAGCTGGGCATCCTCAGCGTGTTCTGGTTCCTCGCAGTATTGTCCATCAACCTCGGCCTGATCAATCTGTTCCCGGTGCCGATGCTCGACGGCGGGCACCTCGTGTTCTATGCCATCGAGGCGGTGCGTGGGCGGGCGCTGAGCGAGCGGATCATGGACTACGGGTTTCGCGTCGGCCTGGGGCTCGTCATCGCGCTGTTCGTGTTCGTGACCTTCCAGGACCTGGCGCGGTTCGAAGGCATAGCCCAGTTCTTCCGGGAACTGGTGGGATGAGATTGCGTGTCCTGCGCTTTGCCACCCTTGCGGCGCTGGCCCTGTCGGGGGCGTGGGCGGTAACGGGTATCGCGGTCCCGGCGGCGGCCCAGACCGAAGGTGTCGTCATCACCGAGATCCGGGTCGAGGGCATCGAACGCATCGAGCCGGAGACCGTGCGCTCCTACCTGCCGCTCCGCGCCGGGCAGCCCTACGACCCGCAGCAGGTGGACGCCTCGCTCAAGGCGTTGTTCGCGACCGGCCTGTTTTCGGACGTTTCGATAAGGCGCGAGGGGTCCGTCGTCATCGTCCGCGTGGTCGAGAATCCGATCATCAACCGCATCGCCTTCGAGGGCAACGACGTCGTCGAGGATTCGACGCTGGCGACGGAGATCCAGTTGCGGTCCCGTGTCGTCTACACCCGGACCCGGGTGCAGAGCGACGTCAAGCGCATCCAGGATCTCTACCGCCGGCAGGGCCGGTTCGCCGTGTCGGTGGAGCCCAAGGTCATCCAGCGCTCCCAGAACCGCGTCGACCTGATCTTCGAGATCCGCGAAGGCGCGCCGACCAAGATTCGCAAGATCACGTTCATCGGCAACCGGGTCTATTCGGATTCGCGGCTCCAGTCCGTGATCAGCAGCGCCGAAACGCGCTGGTACAGCTTCCTCACCGCGGACGACGTCTACGATCCGGACCGTGTCGCCTTCGATCAGGAACAGCTACGCCGGTACTACCTGAAGAACGGCTACCCCGAATTCAACGTCCTGTCGTCAACGGCGGAACTGTCGCCCGACCGTGAAAGCTTCTTCCTGACCTTTACTGTGGAGGAAGGTCCGCGGTACCGCTTCGGCGATTTCAAGGTCAACAGCACGCTGAAGCAGCTCGATGTTGACCTGCTTCGCCAGGCGGTCACGATCCAGAAGGGCGAGACCTACAACGCCGAGGAGGTCGAAAACACCGTCAACAAGCTGACCGACGCGGCGGGCAACCTGGGCTTCGCCTTCGTCGAGGTGCGGCCCAATCCGATCCGCAACAGCGAGCAGCGGATCGTCGACATGGAGTTCGACGTGCGCGAGGGGCCGCGCGTCTTCGTCGAGCGGATCGAGATCACGGGCAATGTCCGGACCGAGGACCGCGTGATCCGGCGCGAATTCCGTCTGGTCGAGGGCGACGCCTTCAACGCCGCGAAGTACCGGCTGTCCCAGACACGCGTCCGCGAGCTGCAGTTCTTCAAGAAGGTGACGATGGACCGTGCTCCCGGTTCGGCACCGGACCGCACCGTCATCCAGGTCAAGGTGGAGGAGCAGTCCACCGGCGCCCTCAGCATCGGAGCCGGCGTTTCCTCGACCCAGGGCCTGTTGAGCCAGTTGACCCTGACCGAGCGAAACCTGCTGGGCAAGGGCCAGCAGATCTCCTTTGGGGCGTCGCTCGGGACCAAGGCGCAGAATTTCGACATCAGCTTTACCGAGCCCTACTTCCTCGAGCGCAACATGTCCGCGGGCGTCGACCTGTTCAAGACGCTGCGGCGCAAGACCGAATCGATCACCTTTGAACAGGGCAAGGTCGGTGCCGGCGTGCGCGTCGGCTTCCGTTACAACGAGACGCTGTCGCAGTCGCTGGGTTACCGGCTCGAGCAGAAGGAGATCTCCGACGTCGATGACGACGCGTCGCTGTTCGTGAAGCGGCAGGAGGGCACGGCGACCACGTCGGCCGTGAGCCAGTCCCTCACCTACGACGTGCGCGACAGCCGGATCGAGCCGACCGAAGGGTTTACCGTCCGGCTCTCCAACGACCTCGCGGGCTTCGGCGGCGACAACCGCTACCTGCGCACGACCCTGACCGGGGCAACCTATTATCGGGCGCCGTGGGACACGGTTCTGCGGCTGGGCGCTGAAATGGGATACATTCTCGGATTGGGGGAAGACATCCGCATCGACGACCGTTATTTTATCGGTGGCGATACGTTCCGGGGTTTCGCCACCGGCGGCATCGGCCCGCGTGACGCTGCCACGGGCGACGCCCTCGGCGGCGTCCGATACGCGACGGCGTCGGCGGAACTGGGTATCCCGCTGGGCTATTCGACGACCTTCAAGCCGCGCGCCTATCTGTTTACTGATGTCGGTACGCTGTCGGACCCCGACGAAGAGGGTACAGGAATTCTCGAAGACGATATGCTTCGGGTTTCAACCGGCATCGGACTCGGCATGACGACGCCTTTCGGAACGGTTCGCTTCAATTTGGCCGCCGCGCTTCGCAAGGCCTCGTTCGACGAAACCGAAGTGTTCAGCTTTAAATTCGGTACGGGATTCTAGGTAGCCATCATGACCAGCTTTCGTAAGTACTTCCTGCTGTTTCTGCTTGCGGTCGCGTTCGCGCACCCGATGGCGGCGGCGCGCGCGCAAAACGCCCTCAAGCCGCCGGTTACGGCGATTCTCGACATGCGCATCATCCTGCGCGATTCGATTGCCGGCAAGGCGTGGCAGGATTACTACAACGCCCAGCGCAAGAGCCATAAGGACCAGATCGGGAAAGAAGAAACGGCGCTGCGGACCGCATGGGACGAACTGAACCGGCAGAAGTCGATCCTTGCGCCCCAGGCGTTCCAGACGCGCGAGCGGTCCTTCAAGGAAATGGAGGCCGCGGCCCGGCGCAAGATCGGCACCATGGAGCAGGAGCTCTCGCGCAGCCTTCGCGCCACCCTGGCGGAGGTGCGCAAGGCCATGGACGAAAAGCTCGGACCGATACTCGACCAGATGGTCAAGGACAGGGGGATCGACATGATCATCTCCAACCAGGATCTGATCTTCTTCCGCAAGGACTACGACGTCACCGGCGAAGTGCTGCAACGTCTAAATAAGGCGTTGCCGCGCCTGGATGTTCCCGCGCTCGCCGCCAAGGCTAAGAAATAGGGTCCCGGAACCATGGCGGACCCGCGGTTCTACCGTGCCGCCGGACCGTTCACATTGTCCGCGCTGGCGGACATCGCGGGCGCTGAAATCCGCGGTGACGGCGCGCGGCTCCTCCGGGACGTGGCGCCGCTGGTGACGGCGGGGCCCGATGACATCAGCTTTCTCGACAATCCCGCCTATGTCCGGGCCTTCAGTGCGTCGCGCGCGGGTGCCTGCATCGTCGGCCCTGCCGTGACGGCGGCGGCGCCCGCCGGCATGGGCCTGCTGGTGGCGGTCAACGCCTACAAGGCCTACGCCCTTGTCGCACGGGCCTTCTACCCCGATCCGGCGCCGGTCGGCGGGACGGCGGAGGGCGCCCATGTCAGCCCGACGGCGCGCATCGGCGCCGGGACGCAGGTGGCGGCAGGGGCGGTGGTGGGCGACGGGGCCGAGATCGGGCACCGTTGCCGGATCGGCGCCAACGCGGTGATCGGTGACGGGGTCTGCATCGGGGACGACTGCGACATCGGCGCCCTGGTCTCCATCCGCTTTGCCATCATCGGCAGCCACGTCCGTGTCTACGCGGGCGCGCAGATCGGCGAGGACGGTTTCGGCTACGCCTCCGACGACACCGGCCACACGCATATTCCCCAACTCGGCCGGGTCGTCATCGGCGACGGGGTCGAAATCGGCGCCAACACCACGATCGATCGGGGTTCCGGGCCGGACACCGTGATCGGCGACGGCTGTATCATTGATAATTTGGTCCAGATCGGGCACAACGTCGTCCTCGGTCGGGGATGCGTCATCGTTTCCCAGGTGGGCATTTCGGGCAGTACCACCCTTGGAGATTATGTGATAATCGGAGGGCAGGCGGGGCTGGCCGGCCATCTCACCATCGGTGACGGCGTCCGGATCGGCGCGCAGGCGGGGGTCATGAACAGTCTGGATGCGCTTAGCACCGTGGTGGGTTCCCCCGCGATGCCGTACAAGGAGTTCTGGCGCCAGATGGCGGCACTCAAGCGGCTCTCGGCCGCGAAAAAGAAGACGGGTGACTGAGGCATGGACGCGGCGAAAGACAAGGAAAAGGCCCGCACTGTCAATATCGAGCGGATCATGCAGCTGATCCCGCACCGGTATCCGTTCCTGATGATCGACCGCGTGGAGTCCCTCGTCGTCAACGAATCGGCGGTCGGCGTCAAGAACGTCTCCATCAACGAATCCCATTTTCAGGGACATTTTCCGGGCCGGCCGGTCATGCCGGGCGTACTGCTGATCGAGGCCATGGCCCAGACCGCCGCGGCGCTGGTGGTCGAGACCCTGGGGCCCGAATCCGAAGGCAAGCTGGTCTACTTCATGACGGTGGATAACGCCCGCTTTCGCCGGCCGGTGGTGCCGGGCGACACGGTCAAGGTTCATGTCACGAAGCTGCAGAACCGCAAGAACGTATGGAAGTTTCGCGGTGAGGCCATGGTCGACGGCAATCTCTGTGCCGAAGCGACTTTCGCCGCCATGATCCTGGACGACTGACCCCTATGGCCGATATCCATCCGACCGCCATCGTTTCGCCCGACGCCGCGTTCGGCAAAGGCATTTCCATTGGTCCCTATTGCATCGTCGGCGCCGGCGTGAAGCTCGGCGACAATGTCCGGCTGCGCTCCCATGTGGTGATCGAGGGCGACACCACGCTCGGCGCGGGCTGCGAGGTATTTCCCTTTTCGACCCTCGGCCTGCCGCCGCAGGACCTGAAGTACAAGGGCGAAAGCTCGCGCATCGAGGTCGGCGCCGGCACCGTCATCCGCGAACACGTGACCGTCCATCCCGGCACCAAGGGCGGCACCCTGCTGACCACGGTCGGCGCCAACTGCCTGATCATGGTGGGTGCCCATATCGCCCATGACTGCCGCGTCGGCAACAACGTGGTGATGGCCAACAACGCGACGCTCGGCGGTCACGTCCATGTCGGCGATTTCGTCATTCTTGGCGGCCTCGCCGGCGTCCACCAGTTCGTGCGGATCGGGCACCATGCCATGGTCGGCGGCCTGTCGGGGGTGGAGAACGACGTCATCCCCTATGGCTCCGTCATGGGCAACCGGGCGTATCTTTCGGGCCTCAACATCATCGGCCTGAAGCGACGCGGTTTCTCCCGCGACGACATTCACGCGTTGCGCGCCGCCTATCGTCTGATGTTCGCCGAAGAAGGCACCATGTCCGAACGGCTTCACGACGTCGCCGAAATGTTCCACGGGAACGCGCCGGTGATGGAGATCGTGAACTTCATCCAGACCGATTCGTCGCGTGCGGTGTGCCAGCCGTTGACGAAGCGTGCCGCCTAAGTCCAAGCTCGGAATCATCGCCGGCAAGGGCGATCTCCCCGGCCTCATCCTCGACGCGGCCCGCGCCGAAGCACGGCCGGCGTTCGTTCTCGCGCTTGAGGGGCAGACCTCGGACGACCTCGTGCGCGACGTCGAACACGCCTGGATCCCGTTGGGCGCCGTCGGCCGCGGCCTTGAGGCGCTCGCCGCGGCCGGGGTGCGGGACGTGGTCTTCGCCGGCGGGGTGCGGCGTCCGTCGCTGCTCAGGCTCGGTCTCGACGCGCGCGCGGCGCGGGTCGTGGCGAAACTGGGAAAGGCCGCTTTCGGCGACGACAAACTTCTGTCGGTCATCATCGCCGAGATCGAAGGCGAAGGCTTCAACGTCGTCGGAGCCGACGACATCCTCCATGACCTGCTGGTCGCGGAAGGCGTGCTCGGCCGTCACCGGCCCGATGACCTCGCGGCCTCGGACATCGCCCGCGGGCTGGAGGTGGCGCGCACGCTGGGTGCCGCCGATGTCGGCCAGGCGGTCGTCGTGCAGCAGGGCATAGTGCTGGGGGTCGAGGCGATCGAAGGTACCGACGCCCTGATCGCGCGTGCCGCCAACCTGCGGCGCGAAGGGCCGGGCGGCGTGCTGGTCAAGATCAAGAAACCGGGTCAGGAACGCCGTGCGGACCTGCCGACGATCGGATTGTCCACCGTTACGGCGGCGGTCGATGCGGGCTTGCGCGGCATCGCCGTCGAGGCCGGCGCGACCCTGCTGATCGGGCGCGAGCGGCTGGTCGCCGCGGCCGACACGGCCGGCCTCTTCGTTACCGCCCTGCGGGTGGCCCCGTGACCGCGCCATCCGAAACGACGGCGGCCGTTGCGGCGGGCCCTGTGCATGTCTGTCTGATCGCGGGCGAGCATTCCGGCGACCACATGGGCGCCCAGATGATGCGCGCGCTCAAGCGGAGGTTGGGCGACGGGGTACGGTTCTCCGGTATCGGTGGGGCCGAAATGACCGCCGAGGGCGCCGACCGCGGCTTCGCGAGCTTCTTTCCGATGGCCGAGCTCGCCATTGGCGGCATATTCGAGATCCTGCCCCACGTCCCCCGCGTGCTGCGCCGCGTGCGTGAAACGGCGGCACGGGTGCGTGCCCTGCGCCCCGATGTGGTCCTGACCATCGACAGCCCGGCCTTCGCCTTTCGGGTCGGGCGCAAGCTCAGCGGATCGGAGATTCCCCACGTCCATTACGTGGCGCCGTCGGTATGGGCGTGGCGGCCCGGCCGCGCGCGCATGATCGCCGGGTTTCTCGATCACCTGCTCACCATCTTTCCGTTCGAGGAGCCGTACTTCGCCAAATGGGGCCTGGCCTCGACCTTCGTCGGCCATCCCGCCGCCGACATGGGCTTTGAGAAGGGCGACGGTGCGCGCTTCCGCGCCGCCCACGGCCTGACCGCGGACCAGCCGCTCCTGTGCGTGCTGCCCGGCAGCCGCCGGGCGGAGGTGGCAAAGCTCCTGCCGATTTACGGCGAGGTGGTGGCGCGCCTGGGCGGGCGCTTCCGCGACCTTGCCGTCGTCGTGCCGACGGTCGATACCGTCGCCCCCATCGTGCGCGAGGCGGTCGCCGCCTGGTCCGTGCCGGTGATCGTCACCGAAGGCCAGGAGGCGCGGCGCGACGCGTTTGCCGCTTCCGATCTGGCACTCGCTGCGTCGGGCACGGTGACCTACGAACTGGCCATGGCGGAAGTCCCGATGGTCATCGCCTACCGCATGTCGGCCGCTTCCGCCGCCGTCATCCGGCGGATGATCCGCGTCAGTCATGCCTCCGTCGTCAACATCGTTCTCGGCCGTCCGGTGGCGCCGGAATGCCTCCAGGAAAACTGTACGCCCGGAATTCTGGTGCGGGAAGTGGGGGCGCTGCTCGGCGATGCCGAGGCCCGCGCCCGGCAGAAGGCGGACCTCGCCCGCGTTGCCGACCTGCTGGGCCGCGGCGGGCCGTCGGTGTCCGATGCCGCCGCCGATGCCCTCCTTGGGGTTCTCGCGAAGCGTCGCGCGGCGTTATAATGGCGACGGTCCGCGAACGGCGGCCGGCGACAGCGAGGACGGGATGAGCGAACAGGGCAACACGGCCATGGGCAAGGCGCGCCTCCTCCATACGATGCTGCGAGTGCGGGACCTCGACCGTTCGATCGAGTTCTACACGCGGCATCTCGGGATGACGTTGCTGCGCCGGCGCGACTATCCGAACGGAAAATTCACCCTCGCCTTCGTCGGCTACGGCGATGAGACCGAGGGCGCGGTGCTCGAGCTCACCTACAACTGGGACCGCGAGGAGGGCTACGAGATCGGCACCGGCTACGGCCATATCGCCATCGGCGTGCCCGACGTCGCCGCCGCCTGCTCCCACCTGGCCGAAGCCGGGGTCCGGATTCCCGTGCCGCCAAAGCCGGGGCCGTCGGGCCGGACGCTGGCGTTTGTTGAGGACCCGGACGGCTATCGCATCGAGCTCCTGACCCGCTGAGGCGTGCCGCGTGCCCGTGAATAAAGGCGCTCCGCCGGGAGCGCCTTTATCCGTTTCACGTGTGCCGTGGTTACGTGCGCTTGGAGATGGGCACGAACTTGCGCGGCTCCGCCCCGGTGTAGAGCTGGCGCGGGCGGCCGATCTTCTGTTCCTTGTCGTCGATCAACTCGCTCCACTGGCTGATCCAGCCGACGGTGCGGGCGACCGCGAAGAGCACCGTGAACATCGACGTCGGGAACCCCATGGCCTTGAGAATGATGCCCGAATAGAAATCGACGTTGGGATACAGCTTGCGGTCGACGAAGTAGTTGTCGTTGAGCGCGATCTGCTCGAGCTCCATCGCCAGGTCCAGCAGGGGCTCGTTCTTGATCTTGAGCGCGTCGAGCACCTCGTAGCAGGTCTTCTGCATCACCTTGGCGCGCGGATCGTAGTTCTTGTAGACGCGATGGCCGAAGCCCATCAGCATCGTGCCGTCCTTCTTGTCCTTCACGCGGGCAAGATACGCCTTGATATGTTTCTTGTCGCCGATCTCGCCCAGCATCTTGAGCACGGCTTCGTTGGCGCCGCCGTGGGCCGGGCCCCACAGCGAGGCGATGCCCGCGGCGATGCAGGCGAAGGGATTGGCGCCGGTAGAGCCCGCCATCCGCACCGTGGAAGTCGACGCGTTCTGCTCGTGATCGGCGTGAAGGATGAAGATCCGGTCCATCGCCTTGGCGAGGACGGGGTTGACCTTGTATTCCTCGCAGGGCACGCCGAACATCATGTAAAGGAAGTTCTCCGCGAACTTGAGGTCGTTGCGCGGGTACATGAACGGCTGGCCGATGGAATACTTGTAGGCCATCGCGGCGATGGTCGGCATCTTCGCGACCAGGCGGTAGGACGCGATCATGCGCTGGCGCGGATCGGTGATGTCGGTGCTGTCGTGATAGAAGGCAGACAGTGCCCCGACGACGCCGCACATGATCGCCATCGGGTGGGCGTCGCGGCGGAATCCGCGGAAGAAGAAGTTGAGCTGCTCGTGCACCATGGTGTGGCGCGAGATGTCGTGCTCGAACCTGGTCTTCTGTTCCTTCGTCGGCAATTCGCCCTTCAGCAGCAGGTAGCAGACCTCCATGAAGTCGCTTTTTTCCGCGAGGTCCTCGATCGCGTAGCCGCGGTGCAGGAGGACTCCCTTGTCGCCGTCGATGTACGTGATCCTGGATTCGGTCGAACCGGTGGCGGTGTAGCCGGGGTCGTATGTGAAAAACCCGGTTTCGGCATAGAGGCGCCGGATGTCGATCACCTTGGGGCCGATGGTGCCGTTGAGGACGGGCAGGTCAACCCGCTTGCCGGAGATATTGTCGATGAGGGTAACCGTTTCGTTCTTGCCCTTGGAAGTCGCCATGCGCACCTTTCCCTGAATTTACGGCCCTGCCACCCGGCCTGTCCGCGCAGCCCGTTGGCCGCAAGGGCCGGCGCGCTCGTTTCACTTCTCTGATTCCAGGAGCATCCTATATGGGCCGGCTCTAATTATCAATTCGCTGGGTAGCAGGCGGAGATTAAATATTCGTGTCAGCCGAAGGGGTTGCGTGTCGTTATTCAGACCCGGGAATCAAATCCAGCGCGTCATTGATCCGACCCAGGCTTTCGTCGCGACCGAGCACGTCCATGACCTCGAACAGGCCCGGCGATTCGGTCTTGCCCGTCAGCGCTGCACGGAGCGGTTGGGCGACCTCGCCGAGCTTGGCCCCGGCTTCCGCTGCATAATTCTTGACCGCAGATTCGAGGGCCTCGGCGCCCCAGTCCGGGAGGGCCGCCAGCTTCGGCGCCAGTGCCCGCAGATGAGCGCGCCCGGCGTCCTGCAGCAGCTTCGCCGCCCTGGCGTCGGGGGCGAGCGGCCGGGCGGCGA
>WHSO01000126.1 GCA_009380075.1 Alphaproteobacteria bacterium
GAGATGTACGGCGTCAACGGCTACCTCCGCGACGTCTGCACCTGGTACGCCGGGCACGGCTACCTCGCCATCGCACCGTCGCTGTACGACCGGCTGCAGCCCGGCTTGACCTTCGAGTACACCGACGACGACAATCTGCGGGCCAAGGACCTTTACCGCAACTACGACTGGTCGAAGGCGGTGATGGACTTGGAGGCGGCACGCGACTGGGCGGCACGGACGGGCAAGGTCGGCATCGTCGGTTTCTGCTTCGGCGGATCGCTTGCCTGGCTGGCCGCCTGCCGCTCGCGCTTCGACGCCGCGGTTTCCTATTACGGCGGCGAGATCACGCGCTATCTCGACGAGGACGGCGCCGCCTGCCCGATCGAATGCCACGTTGGCGACCGCGACACTTCGCTTGACGCCGCCAAGATCGCCCTATTCCGCGCCCGCTATCCCGATGTGCCCTTCCACATCTATCCCGGCGCGGTGCACGGCTTCGACAACCCCGGCCGCGGCGACCGCCACCACCCGGAGGCCTCGCGCCAGGCGCGGGCCCGGGCGCTGGCCTTCCTGGCGCGGTATCTCACCCGTTGAACGCTCTAAACCCCTGTTTTCATGCCCCAATGATTGAGAAACCTGACAAACGGGGTTGACTTTCCATGGTTTTTACCCCATTTGCAAACCAGACCGATCCGGTCGCCTTTGAACCTAGGAGGAGGGCCCTGCGGGCCCAAGCGCCGATGATCAAGCTGAGCCGCCTCGCCGACTACGCGGTCGTCCTGCTCTCCCAGATGGGGGGCGAGACCAAGGCCGTGCATAACGCCCTCGACCTCGCCGAGCGCACGGGCCTCCCCGTGCCTACCGTCAGCAAGGTGCTGGCGATGCTGGCGCGGGACGGCATCCTGATCAGCGTGCGCGGCGCCAAGGGCGGCTACCGTCTCGCCGCGCCGCCGGCGCGCATTTCGGTCGCCAATGTCATCGCCGCCATCGACGGGCCCATCGCGCTGACCCAATGCGTGGACACCGCCGGCAGTTGCAATGTCGAGACCTTGTGCCCGACCCGCGCCGGCTGGCACAAGATCAACGCGGCGATTCTGAGTGCCCTGACCGGCGTCACCCTCGCCGACCTGATCGCTCCGCCCCTCGCCTTCACCGAACCGCCCGCCCTGCCGCGGCGGGCATCGCAGGACAGCGCATGACCAGTTCCGATTCATTTGCCCCGATCACACCCGGTGCCGCCGATTCGAAGGCCGCCAGCGCCGCTGCCGTGCGCGCCGTCACCGAGGGCGACTACAAGTACGGCTTCGTCACGGAGATGGGCGAGGACCGCGCGCCCAAGGGCCTGAACGAGGACATCGTCCGCTTCATCTCGGCCCGCAAGGACGAGCCGGAATGGATGCTTGACTGGCGGCTCAAGGCCTACCGCCGCTGGCTGGGGATGGGCGACCGCGATCCCAAGTGGGCGCGCATCCACCACCCGCCCATCGATTTCCAGGACATCTATTACTACTCCGCCCCGAAGTCGAAGGACGACGGGCCCAAGAGCCTCGACGAGATCGACCCCGAGCTTCTGGCCACCTACGACAAGCTCGGCATCCCGCTGCGCGAGCGCGAACTGCTGGCCGGCGTCGCCGTCGACGCGGTGTTCGACTCGGTCTCCGTCGCCACCACCTACAAGGCCAAACTGGCCGAGCTCGGCATCATCTTCTGTTCCATGTCCGAAGCGGTGCGCGAGCACCCCGACCTGGTGCGCAAATACCTCGGCTCGGTCGTTCCGGCGGCGGATAATTTCTACGCCTGCCTCAATTCGGCGGTCTTCTCCGACGGCTCCTTCGTCTACATCCCCAAGGGCGTGCGCTGCCCGATGGAACTGTCCACCTATTTCCGCATCAATGCGGCCCAGACCGGCCAGTTCGAGCGCACCCTCATCATCGCCGAACCGGGTGCCTACGTGAGCTACCTCGAAGGCTGCACCGCGCCCATGCGCGACGAGAACCAGCTCCACGCCGCGGTGGTCGAGTTGATCGCGCTGGAGGATGCGGAGATCAAATATTCCACCGTCCAGAACTGGTACCCCGGCGACAAGGATGGCAAGGGCGGCATCTACAACTTCGTCACCAAGCGCGGCGCCTGCCGCGGCCCGCGCGCCAAGATCTCCTGGACCCAGGTGGAGACCGGCTCGGCCATCACCTGGAAATATCCTTCGGTGCTGCTGGAGGCGGAAGGTTCCGTCGGCGAGTTCTATTCGGTGGCCGTCACCAACAACATGCAGCAGGCCGACACCGGCACCAAGATGATCCATTTGGCCCCCAACACGCGCTCGACCATCATCTCCAAGGGCATCTCCGCCGGCCGGTCGCAAAACACCTATCGCGGCCTCGTCCGCGTCGCGCCCAAGGCGGCCAATGCGCGCAACTACACCCAGTGCGATTCGCTGCTGATCGGCGATGCTTGCGGCGGCCATACCACGCCCTATATCGAGGTACGCAACCGCACCGCCCGCGTCGAGCACGAGGCGACCGCGTCGAAGATCTCCGACGACCAGCTGTTCTACTGCCGGGCGCGCGGGCTCGGGACCGAGGACGCGGTGTCGCTCATCGTCAACGGCTTCTGCAGGGAAGTCATGCAGAAGCTGCCCATGGAATTCGCCGTCGAGGCCCAGAAGCTCCTGGGCGTGAGCCTCGAAGGCAGCGTCGGTTAGTCAGGAAGGGCCCATGCCGAACATTCTCGAAATTCGCAACCTGCACGCCACCGTCCAGGGCAAGGAAATCCTCAAGGGCGTCGACCTCGTCCTGCCGGCGGGGGAGGTGCACGCCCTCATGGGGCCCAACGGGTCCGGCAAGTCGACCCTGTCCTACGTCCTCGCCGGACGCGAGGGCTACGAAGTCACCGAGGGCGAAATCCTCTACCAGGGCCGGGACCTGACCCAACTCGACGCCGATGCGCGCGCCCGG
This sequence comes from Alphaproteobacteria bacterium, assembly GCA_009380075.1. Lineage (GTDB taxonomy): Bacteria > Pseudomonadota > Alphaproteobacteria > SMXQ01 > SMXQ01 > WHSO01. Next base: position 2,937 of record WHSO01000126.1, read on the forward strand.
GCCGGGCTCTTCCTCGCCTTCCAGTATCCGGTGGAAATCCCGGGTGTCGCCAATTCGGTGTTCCTCAAGGCGGCCGTCAACGCCGGGCGCAAGGCGCGCGGGGAACAGGAGCTCGACGCCATGGACTTCCTGCGCAAGGCCAAGGCGCTGCTCAAGACCCTCGACATCGACGAAAAGTTCCTCAACCGGCCGGTCAACGTCGGATTCTCCGGCGGCGAGAAGAAGCGCAACGAGATTTTTCACATGGCGATGCTGGAGCCGACGCTGGCGGTGCTCGACGAGACCGATTCCGGCCTCGACATCGACGCCCTCAAGATCGTCGCCGACGGCGTCAACAGCCTGCGGACGCCGGGCCGCGCCATGCTGGTGATCACCCACTATCAGCGCCTGCTCGATCACATCGTACCCGACCGCATCCACGTGCTGGCGGACGGACGGATCGTGCGTTCGGGCGGCCGGGAGCTGGCGCTCGAGCTCGAACAGAAGGGCTACACCGGCCTCACCGGCGAGCAGTCCGCGGCGTGAGGATGCGGCGATGAAGCGCTCCTCAGTCCATACCGTGCCACGGGCCGACATCATGCCGGATACCACGCACGCGCATATCGCCGCCTTCAACCGGCTGGTGGAACGCCTTCCCGGCGCCGGCGACGGCGACCTCGCGCGGCTGCGCGCCGCCGCGCTCGC
>WHSO01000158.1 GCA_009380075.1 Alphaproteobacteria bacterium
AATCCTCGAACAGGCTGTCGCGGCGCAGCAGCGGCACGGTGCGCAGGATGTAGTCGCCGAGCTTGGGCGCGCCCTCGACCAGCGTCGCCGGGTTGAAATTGCCGACGACGGCGGCGCCGACGAACAGCGCCGCGAAGACGCCGAGGCCGAGCGCGGTATGCGCCGCGCGGGTGTGCCGCAGCCGGTCGTACTGGCGCGTGAAGGCCTGCACGGCGTCGGGCGGCGCGGTGGCGGGTACGCTCATACTGTCGGATCCTCTTCACGGAAGCGGGGCGGGATGGCGATGCCTCCCGCCCCGGAGATTTCGCCATTCGGCACGCGCCGGGCCGCGCTAGCGGCTGCGTCTCGACTTGCGCTTTTCCTTGGCGACCTGGACGATGGTCTTGTACATCCCGTGGTCGACGGGGATAAAGCCGCTGGTCTGACCCTGCGCCGCGGCCTCGGCGATCTTCATGTCGTCCTTGACCAGATCCAGAAAGATCGTCGTCAGGCTCTGCTTCAGATCGCCCGGCATGTCGGTCGGAACCGACCACAGCGGGTTCGGGATCAGCGGCGAGGTCCAGATGATGCGAATGTCGTCCAGCTTCATCATGTTGCGGTCCATCATGAGTCGGAGCTGGCCGGCCTTGTGCCCCGGCGACGTCCAGGTGAAGGCGGCGTCGAAGTTCTTCTTCAGCACGCCGATCACGCCCGGCTCGTGGCCGCCGGCGAATATGGTGCGGCCGAAGAATTTCTGCGGATCCACCCCCTCGTCGCGCAGCGCCACCGACGGGACCAGGAAGCCCGAGGTCGAGTTCGGGTCGGCCCAGGCCAGCGTCTTGCCCTTGAGGTCGGCGAGGGACTTGTAGGGGCTCCCGGCATTCACGATGAGGATGGAGTGGTAGCCCTTCCCGCCGTCGGGCTCCACGTTCATCACCAGCGGCTCGATCCCGCCGTTGCTGTCGAGATAGCCTGCCGCATAGGATGCGGGGCCCAGCCGGCCGAGCTGGATGTGGCCGCCGGAAAGCGCCTGGACGATGCCGGCGTAGTCGGAAGCGGTGAAGACCTCGACGCTCACGCCCAGCTTCTTCTCCAGATAAGCGGCGAGGGGCTTGAAGCGGGTCAGCGTGGCCCCCTGGCTCTCGGTCGTGACGCAGCCGAGCTTCAGCGTCTTGTACTTGTCGCGCCAGTCCGCCGCCGCGTCGGTGGCAAGACCGGTGAGCACTACGGCAGCCGCGGTCGCGGCGGTAAGCATGCGTCTTATCGTCATGGCGTCCTTCTCTCCTTGCTCGATTCCCGATTCGGCCGGATGCGGCCGTTGCGTCTCCCTGCGGCCTAGGCGGCTGCGTAGGCTGCGGCCTTTCTCTGCATTCCCGGACCGGATACCGAGGTGAGCTCCTCGCGCAGGTCCGCTTCGTCCTCGCCCACCTGGTAGATCTCGCGCACCGCCTCCGCCGTCATCGCCTGGGGGGCGCCGTCGAATACGACGCGGCCCTGCGCCATGCCGACGATGCGATCGCAGTACTGCCGTGCCGTATCGAGGGTATGCAGGTTGCACAGGATGGTTATCCCGTCCTCGCGGTTGATCGCCTTCAGCGCATCCATCACCCGCGCGGCGTTGCGCGGATCGAGCGATGCGATAGGCTCGTCGGCGAGCAGGATCGCCGGCTCCTGCATCAGGGCGCGGGCGATCGCGACCCGCTGCTGCTGGCCGCCGGAAAGCGTCTCGGCGCGCTGGAAGGCGTGCCCGGCCAG
>WHSO01000081.1 GCA_009380075.1 Alphaproteobacteria bacterium
CGGAGGATCGGGCGGCAGCCCGGGGAGCGGCGCGCCGCGGCCGAACCCGCCCCCCACACCGCGCCCAGGCCCGGCAAGCGCGCCCCAGGCCGGCGGCAGTCCGCCCGTCGGCAGTCCCTGGCAGTCCTGAGCCCGGAGGGTTCGACCCATGCCTCCTCTCGCGATGTTCTGGTACTGGCTGGCCGGCGGCGTGCTGCTGATGATCGCTGAGGTCTTCGTGCCCGGCGTCACCCTGCTGTGGCTCGGCGTTGCGGCGACGATCACCGGGCTGGTCCTGATCTTCCTGCCCGATCTCGCGCTTGAATTCCAGGGGCTGATCTTCGCCGTCCTCGCGGTGGTGAGCGTGGTCGTCGGCCGCATGGTCTACCGCGCGGACAACAATACGCCCACCGACCACCCGACCCTAAATCGCCGGGCCGAGCAATATGTCGGCCAGGTCTACCGGCTCAACGCCGAGCCGGTGGACGGCCGCGCCAGCGTGCATATCGGCGATACGGTGTGGAACGTGGTGCTCAGGGGCGATGCCGCCGCCCATTCGGGCGATCACGTCCGGGTGGTCGGCGCCGACGGCGCGGTGCTGGTGGTCGAGCCGGTCACCCCCGCCTGATCCGCGCACTTCCCCACGCGGGCCTCGTCAGGCGCCGCCGTCGAGGCAGGCGACCACCGCGTCGGCGAGGGACAGCGACGCCGTGAGCCCCGGGCTTTCGATGCCGTAGAGATTCACCAGGCCGCGCACACCGTGGACATCCGGGCCCTGGATGACGAAGTCGGCCGCCGTCTCACCGGGCGCCTGGATCTTGGGGCGGATACCCGAATAGGCGGGCTGCAGGCTGTCGTCCCTGAGGTCGGGCCAGTAGGTCCGCACCGCGGCGTAGAAGCCGGCACAGCGCGCCGGATCCACGGCATAGTCGAGGTCTTCCGGGCGCGCCGCCACGTCGATCCATTCCACGTCGGGGCCGAACTTGCCCTGGCCGGCGAGGTCGAGGGTGAGGTGGACGCCGAGACCGGCCTGTTCCGGCGCCGGGTAGATCAGGTGGGTGAACGGCGCGCGGCCGGCGAGGCTGAAATAATTGCCCTTGGCGAAATGGCGCGGCGGCACGGTGGCGGGGTCGAGGCCGCGGATGGATTGCGCCACCGGCTGGGCGAACAGCCCGGCGGAATTGACCACCTGGCGGGCCAGCACGGTGGTCGGTTCGTCGCCGCCGACCTCGACCAGGATGCCGTCCGCGGTGACGGTGGCGGATTCGAAGGGACTGCGGAAGGCGATCATGGCGCCCGCGTCCTCGGCGTCGCCGCGATAGGCCAGCATCAGGCCGTGGCTGTCGATGATTCCGGTCGACGGCGACAGCAATGCGGCGACGCAATGGAGCGCCGGTTCGAGCGTCCTCGCCACGTTGGCGTCGAGCCAGCGCACGTCGGCGACGCCGTTGGCGCGCGATTTCTGCTCCAGGGCGCGCAATCCGTCGACCTGGGCGTTGTCGGTGGCGACGATCAGCTTGCCGCAACGGCGGTGCGGAACGCCCTTTTCGGCGCAATACGTGTAGAGACGCTCGCGCCCGGCGACGCAGTGGATGGCCTTGAGACTGCCCCTGGGATAGTAGATTCCGGCGTGAATCACTTCGGAATTGCGCGACGACGTGCCGGTGCCGATGGCGTTGGCGGCCTCGAGAACCACCACTTCGCGCCCCGAAAGTGCCAGTGCTCGCGCGATGGCGAGGCCGACGACGCCGGCGCCGACGACGATGGTATCGACGGAATCGGTGATGGGTGCCTCCCGTTACGGTACTGGTGGCGGGTATAGAACCGTGAGCGGCACCGGGTCAATCGCGATGGCGAGCGGCAAACGGGCGATCAGATCGCCGTCACCCTGCACCGGCGCGCCGCTCGGACCCTCGACAGTGATGCTCCGGGCGGCGATGTGCCGCACTCCGGGGACGCGCGGCAGCAGCCCGAGGACGAGGGCGGTGCCGTAGAGGGCAACAGGAAGCGCGCCGCCCTTATCGAACAGCACGACCTCGAATTCCGGGCGGGCGAGGTCGGCCCCCGGGGCGAACAGGTAGGGCCCGCCGTAGCGCCGCCCCTTGCAGGCGACCGCGGTGACGGCACGGGTGACCCGGCCGTCGAGGGTCACGTCCAGCACGGGGTAGTCGTATCGGAACATTTGCCGGGCTGTTTCAATGATATAAGAAAACTTCCCGAGACAGCGCTTGAGGTTCGGATCGAGCGCCGCCACCACCTCGGCGTCGAGCCCCGCGCCGGCCATGATCAGGAATCGGCGGCCATTGGCGCGGCCGCAATGGATGGCCCGGCGCTCGCCGTCGAGCAGGGTGCGGGCGATGGCGCCGGCGCCCCGGGCCAGGCCGATCTCGGCGGCGAAGACGTTGGCGGTGCCGAGCGGCACGACGCCCAGCGGCGGCGCGTCCGCCCCCAACCCATTCGCGACCTCGTCGATGGTGCCGTCGCCCCCCGCCGCGGCGATGACGTCGTAGCAGCCCTCGCCCGCTCCCTCCCGCGCCAGGGCCTCGGCGTCGCCCGGCTTCTCGGTGACGCGCAGGTCGACGGCGGCCCCGGCCTCCTCCAGCGCCCGGATGACCCGGTGCAGGCGGCCGCGGCGGCGGCTGCCCGAGGTGGGGTTGAAGACGATCAGGACGCGGCGGGCGGGGGACATGCGGGACGGGCGGTTTCCGGCGGGTTTATTTCTCGGTCATTATTCTGAAATACGGCAATAACTATAAACAATGTGACACGAGTATTACATGTAACAAAAGTTTCACGGGACAAAATACACGTCTTTTCTTATAAGCCGCATCAAAATGTAGTTTCAACAGTCCGACGAGGAGACACCATGACGGCGGCGGGACCGAAGCACTACCGCACCATTTTCCTTTCCGACATCCACCTCGGCACCAAAGGCTGCAAGGCGGAGCTCCTGCTCGAGTTCCTCGACCGCCACCAATGCGACCAGTTGTTCCTGGTCGGCGACATCGTCGACGGCTGGCGCCTCACCCGCAACTGGTACTGGCCCGGGACCCACAACCAGGTCCTGCAGAAATTCCTGGCCATGGCCCGCGACGGCACGCGGGTCGTCTATATCCCCGGCAACCACGACGAGATCGCGCGCGACTACCACCGCCTCACCATCGGCGAGGTGGTGATCCTGCGCGACGCCGTCTTCGAATGCGCCGACGGGCGCAAGTTCCTGGTCATCCACGGCGACGAATTCGACGGCGTGGTCAAATACGCCAAGTGGCTCGCCTACCTCGGCGACGCCGCCTACAATTTCGCCCTCACGGTCAACAACTGGTACAACCTGGCGCGCCGCCGGCTGGGCTATCCGTACTGGTCGCTGTCGGCCTACCTCAAACTCAAGGTCAAGAACGCGGTCGAGTACATCGACAACTTCGAGGCGGCGCTGACCGAGGAAGCCCGCCGCCGCGGCCTCGACGGCGTCATCTGCGGCCACATCCACAACGCCGAGATCCGCGATGTCGGCGGCATCACCTACTGCAACGACGGCGATTGGGTCGAGAGCTGCACCGCCCTGGTCGAGGACGAGGCCGGGCAGCTCGCGATCCTGCGCTGGGCGGAAGAGAGGGTGCGGGCGCCGGGCGCCGCGCCGCGTCTCGCCCTCGCCTCGTAGCGGGTGCCCCGGCTTGCGCCTGCTCATCGCGACGGACGCCTGGCATCCCCAGGTGAACGGGGTGGTGCGGTCGCTGGACACCGTCGCCGGCGAAATCCGCAAGCTCGGCCACGAGGTGCATATCCTGTCGCCCGACGACTTCCGCACCTGGCCCTGCCCCACCTATCCGGAAATCCGCCTCGCCGTGCTGCCGGGCCGCCGCCTCGGGCGCCTCATCGACGCCATGGCGCCGACCTCCATCCACATCGCCACCGAAGGCCCCATCGGCCTCGCCGCCCGGCATTATTGCGTGAAGCGCGGCCTCGCCTACACCACGTCGCTTCACACGCGCTTCCCGGAATACGTCCACGCCCGCACCGGCCTGCCCGTGTCCTGGGGCTATGCCGTGCTGCGCTGGTTCCACGGCCCGGCCACAAGGGTCATGGTGGCGACGGAGACGCTCGGCCGGGAACTGGAGGCCATGGGGCTCCACGACCTCGGCCTGTGGAGCCGCGGCGTCGATACCGCCCTGTTCCATCCCCGCGACAAGAAATTCCTCGACCTGCCGCGCCCGATCGCCCTCTACGTTGGCCGGGTGGCGGTGGAGAAGAACATCGGCGCCTTCCTGAAACTGAAACTGCCCGGGACCAAGCTCGTGGTCGGCGACGGGCCGCAGCTCGCCATGCTGCGCCGGCACTACCGCAAGGTGGTGTTTACCGGCAACCTGACCGGCGAGGACCTCGCCCGCACCTATGCGGCCGCCGACGTCTTCGTCTTTCCGAGCCGCACCGACACCTTCGGCAACGTCATCCTCGAGGCCCTGGCCTCGGGCGTGCCGGTCGCCGCCTATCCGGTGGCGGGGCCGCTCGACGTCATTGGCGACGCCCCGGTGGGCTGCCTCGACGCCGATCTCGGGGTGGCGGTCCGCCGGGCGCTCACGGTGTCGCCGGCGATCTGCCGCGCCTATGCGGACAAATTCTCGTGGCGGGAAAGCGCGCTGCAGTTCATCGGCAACCTGACGCCGGTCACCGCCCAGGCGTCTATGCTGGCGGACGACGCGCCGGAAGATGCCACGCCGCCCGCCCGCCCAGGCGGTCAGAGCGTGTTGCCCTAATGTTGATTCGTCATCGCCCGGTTTATCCGGGCGATCCATGGATGCCCCGGACGTGAAGCTTGTCCTTGGGCCGCGCTGTGCGCGGTCCCGAGGGCCGGGGCATGACGAACTGAGGGAGCCTTTTGCCCGGCCCACCTCCTGCGTCATACCCCGCTTTATGCGGGGTATCCATTTTCGGGCACCCGAGGAAAGGCAAGGGCGCATGGATGCCCCGGACAAGCCGGGGCATGACGAACTGAAAGAACTACCCGTCCGTCTCTATCTCGCGCATCACGTTCGGGGCATGACGGGAGTGAGGACGGGGCATGACGAATTGTTGCAATCGGAAACGTGATCCGGGTCCAGAACCTCTCCGCCCGTGCCGTCAATTCCAGAACTTTTCCGCCCGCTTGAACGCCTTGTTGAGACGCGGGAAGCGGCGCTGGGCGTCGGCGAGGCGGCGGGCCTCGTACCCGAGCACGAGGTTGCCCGCCCGGTTGAGCGCGCTGCCGCGGCCGCGCAGGAGCCGGCGGACGACCCGGACCGAGGTGTCGGCGTCCTGGATCTCGCCCAGCCCGTCGCGCAGGTTGCCCACCGCCGAGCGCAGCGGACGGGGCATCCCCCTGGGGTAGAGGAAGGCGAACAGGCGCATCAGGTCGCCGAACCGCTTGACCGACTTGCGCGCGGCGTGGAGCTCGGCCACGTCGCCGCCGGTGGCCTTTCCCAGCGCCTTGCGCACCCGGCCATGGGCGCGGTCGAGGGCGGCGTTGGCGACGCGCCGGGCGGGGCGGTCCTGGTTGCGTCCGGACATGGGACCGAAGCCCGCCTTCTGCCAGTCGTCCAGCGCCGCCAGCAGCCGGGCCGAGCGCGGCGAGTCCACCGCCTTCTGGAGCTTCTTCGCCGCGGCGAGGCGCTCGCGCCGGACGCGCTCGGTCAGCGCCGCCAGCGCCCGGTCCTGCGGATAGGCCGCGCGGAGCGGCGCCAGCACGTCCTCCGACAGGACATCGAGCTCACGCATGAAGCCAAGTTGTCCATGCAGCCACTTGATTTCATTACACGTCGATTCGATCTTTTCCTCCGACAGGATGCCCTCGCCGGCGCGCAGCGCCACCCGCAGCAGACGCCCGGTGGCGCGCAGGTGATGGACGACCTCCGTGTTGGGCGCGAGGTGGACCGAGAAGAACGCCAGGCGGAAACGGTCGGCGAGCGTGTCGAGGACGGCGCCCAGCATCGCGCCCCCGGTGTAGGTGCTGCGGCCGGCGGCGGCGGACCCGGCGTCCGGCGGCTCGAACATAAATTTGTCATTATTGTGCAACATATTAGGCGCGCCGCCTCACCCTCCCCGTCCGCCCCCATATTCCACAATCCGGCGCCCGCGCCCAAGGAAAAATCGCATCCGGGACCATGCCGCGCTTGCGGACGGGCCGGGAATGACTATGTTTGCGCCGCAATCGCCCCACCGGGGCCGGCGCCACGCGGCCGGCACGCGCCGCAGGATGCGGCCGGGCGCACAGGATTTCCGTAATTCCCATGTCCGTACAGCCCCCCACCTCGCTGCGCAATATCGCCATCATCGCCCACGTCGATCATGGCAAGACCACCCTCGTGGACTGCCTGCTGAGGCAGTCGGGCTCCTTCCGCGCCGGCCAGCAGGTGGCCGAGCGGGCCATGGACTCCGGCGACATCGAGCGCGAGCGCGGCATCACCATCCTGGCCAAATGCACCTCGGTGCAGTGGAAGGACACCCGCATCAACATCGTCGATACCCCCGGCCACGCCGACTTCGGCGGCGAGGTCGAGCGCATCCTCGACATGGTGGACGGGGTGCTGGTCCTGGTGGACGCGGCCGAAGGGCCGATGCCGCAGACCAAGTTCGTGCTGGGCAAGGCGCTGGCGCTGGGGCTGCGGCCCATCGTCGTGGTCAACAAGACCGACCGGCCCGACGCCCGGCCGTTCGAGGTCCAGAACGAGATGTTCGACCTGATGGGAGCGCTGGGCGCCCACGACGACCAGCTCGACTTCCCGACGCTGTTCGCCTCGGCCAAGCAGGGCTGGGCCGCGGCCGTCCCGGAAGGCCCGCGCGACAACATGGACCCGCTGTTCGACGTCATCCTTTCCCATGTGCACGAGCCCGAGGCGGAGCCCGACGGGCCCTTCCGCATGCTGGTGACGACGCTGGAATACGACAACTACCTCGGCCGGGTGCTGACCGGGCGCATCCATTCCGGCGTCGCCCGGGTCAACCAGGCGGTCAAGGCCATCACCCGCGACGGCGCGCGCATCGAGGAAGGGCGGATCATGCAGCTCCTCGCCTTCCGCGGGCTCGAGCGCGTGCCCGAGGCCGAGGCCCGGGCCGGCGACATCGTCGCCGTCGCCGGGCTGTCGAAAAGCTCGGTCGCCGACACCATCTGCGACCCGAAGGAGACGGTGCCGCTGGCCGCCCAGCCGGTGGACCCGCCGACCCTGGCCATGACCTTCTCGGTCAACGATTCGCCGCTGGCCGGCCGCGACGGCGACAAGGTGACGAGCCGCCTCATCGGCGCCCGCCTCAAGCGCGAAGGGGAAGGCAACGTCGCGATCCGGATCCGCGAGACCGAGACCGCCAGCGAATTCGAGGTCGCGGGCCGCGGCGAATTGCAGATCGCCGTGCTGATCGAGACCATGCGGCGCGAGGGCTTCGAGCTTTCGGTCTCGCGCCCGCGCGTGCTGTTCCGCACCGACCCGGAGACCGGCCAGCAGATGGAGCCGATCGAGGAAGTGGTCATCGACGTGGACGAGGAATTCGCCGGCGCCGTGGTCGAGAAACTGGGCCAGCGCCGGGGCGAGATGACCGACATGCGCCCGACCGGCGGCGACAAGCAGCGCATCACCTTCCTCGCGCCGACAAGGGCGCTGATCGGCTATCACTCGGAATTCATGACCGACACCCGCGGCACCGGCATCATGAACCGGCTGTTCCACGGCTACGCCCCGTTCAAGGGCGCGATCAAGGGCCGCAATTCGGGCACGCTCATTTCGATGGCGTCGGGGACCATGGTCGCCTATGCGCTGTGGAACATCGAGGAGCGCGGCAAGCTCTTCGTCAGCCCGGGCGAGGCCACCTACCCCGGCATGATCATCGGCGAGCATTCGCGCGGCAACGACCTCGAGGTCAACCCGCTCAAGGCCAAGCAGCTCACCAACATCCGCACCCATTCCAAGGACGAGGCCATCGTGCTGACGCCGCCGGTGCGCATGTCGCTGGAGGAGGCCATCGCCTATATCGCCGACGACGAGCTGGTGGAGGTGACCCCCTCCTCCTTCCGCCTGCGCAAGCGCCTGCTCGACGCCAACGACCGCAAGCGCGCGGCGCGGAAGGACAAGGAAGCGGCGGCGGGGTGATTATCTCTCTGCTTCGCTGGCAGAAACGCTACCGGATATCGACTAAGGTCGGACTTAAATCCTTACACCATTTTTCTACGACTATTCCGCCGCCACTAAAGGCAACTTACTGTGGTTGGCGTAGGTTTTCCACGTTATCTCATATGTCTCCGACTGGTTTCCCCAAGTCGCCCAATTATCACGAGAGCCTCTGGCAAAGAGCTCAAGGTAAGGCCCACTGCTACACGATTCGATAAGGTCATAGAGTTCATCTGGTTTACGGCTGTGCTCCCGCTTCCGACTTGCAATTAGGTTTACCTGCCTCCGGCCCGGTGCCAAGGTTCGCGCGTTCTTTCCCCGTACGCCAAAAAGCACGATTTCCGTCACGTTCCGAAAATAGAAGCCGACTCCCCGGCCATCAGAACCCCCATCTTTGCGAACTTTGTGCCAAACGAGATTGGTCTTGTACTGAAATCCCCAAGCCCTCAAAACTTCAATTCCCTCGGGAAGTAAGGCGTTGGGAACCCAAAGGTATAGATGGGCTGTTTCTGCCGCCGCTTCCGAGACTGGTAACGAAGCGATTTCATCCAAGGTCATTGTCCCGTAGCGATTAAGCCTTCTGTGTTCCGGAGCCATCTTGCCTGTCCGGTTCTGAAAGCGCCAAGGCGGGTCAGCTAGTACAGTACCGAACCGATGCCCAGAAAACGTGTTGCGAAAATCCAGGGCAGGTTGATCACGCATCTTCTTGGCTCCAATCAGAAATACAGTTAGGTGTGATTCCCAGGGCAAGAACCGGACAGCTTCCATTGCGGCCTGCGTTCAGTCGATACAACAGCTTTCCCATCCACGTAGTGCTAGCACCGTACTTCTCGTGTGACATCCGAACAGCGCCGCTACGTTTATGCTCAATCTCACCCGTTTTTGTTAATGCAGGCCCGAGTTTTCTTAGCAGGGGGTTTAGAGAAGTTCCGCGAGTCACGAGAACGCCAACATCTATGGCCCCACACTGAGAAAATGCGTTGAACGCATACAGGTCACGATCAAACGTCTGATCCTTACTGTTCCACTCAAGGTCAAACGCAACCCGGCTCTTGACGTAATCAATCTTGTGTCCGTCGATATAATTCGGACGCGTGATTTTCGTAGTCTGCTGCTTATAAATGGCCTTGCCGCTTTTGTTCTCACCCACCTTCTCCTTCCAGAGAAGGCGCACGAGTAAATCGCCCTCAATTTTTGTTTCGTACCACCCTTGGTTACGCAACTCGGCATTAAAAAGTTTCGGGATATCCGACTCGTTCCCACCTGCCGTTCTCATCATTTGAGTTGTGATGTTGAGGCGACGCAGGCAGTCCAAGAGCTCTCGATAAAGCCCGGAATGAGACTCACTGAGGATTACCGCCGCATTTCGGTAACTGAAAACCTCGAAACGCTTACGGATGTCGCTGGGTACCTTTGCATCAACAATAGACTGAGGATCACCGGCCTCGTTGGGTCGTGCAGCGATGTCGTCGTTGGAACCATCAAGTTCCGCATCGCCTTCCTCGTCGGAAGCATCCGTCATTGCATTGCGGCCTTACACCTTCGAAAAACACTATTAATAGTGCCTAGATAAGAACAAGGCTCCAAATGTAGAACATCGGTCTCCTGCAGGAAAGTGAGAGCATGTTAATAGTTCCTGTTTTGTTCCGACTAAATTAATGCCCATAGTGCAGCGAGTCCAGAGCGAACTGTTGCCCTCGCGCATGTCACACGCGCTTATGCTGCCTCGTCATATGGTCGGAACCAACCTGCGAAAGGACCTGACCATGACCGCAAGACTCGACCCGTTCGCCGCCGCGCCGTCTCACATGAAGAGCTGGATGAGCGCTTCCGTGCCGATCCGGGCCGGCCTCGACCCGAAACTCGTATCGCTGGTGGAGATCCGCGCCTCGCAGCTCAACGGCTGCGCCCACTGCCTGAACATGCACAGCACCGAGGCGCGGGCAAAGGGCGAAACCGAGCAGCGCCTCTATCTGCTCGCCACCTGGCGCGAGGCGCCCTGCTACACCGACCGCGAGCGCGCCGCGCTGGCCTGGACCGATGCGTTGACCCGGCTCTCGCAAGGGTACACCCATGAGGCCGCTTACGAAGGGCTCACGGCGCACTTTTCCGAAGAGGAACAGGTGAAGCTCACCCTCGTGATCAACGTCATCAACGGCTGGAACCGCCTCATGGCGGGCTTCGGCGTGTGGCAGGAGCAGGCCGTGCCGAAGACGGCGGCGGCATGAGCGAGGCCGACGACCGGGACGCGGCGGCGGTCTTCGAGCCGCTGCGTCCCCGCCTCATCCGCGTGGCCTACCGCATGCTCGGCTCGGTCGCCGACGCCGAGGATGCGGTGCAGGAGGCCTTCATCCGCTGGATGGGCGTCCGGCGGAGCGAGGTGCGCGAACCGGAAGCCTTCCTTCGCCGCACCGTGACGCGGCTGTGCCTCGACCAGCTCAAGTCGGCGCGGCACCGGCGCGAGACCTACCCCGGTCCGTGGCTTCCCGAGCCGGTGGTCGAGGCGGAGGAGGACGAGAAGGAGGACGTCACCCTGCCGCTGATGCTGGCGCTCGAACGGCTCTCGCCGCTCGAGCGCGCCGCCTTCCTGCTCCACGACGTTTTCGGGGTCGATTTCGACGAGATCGCGGAGACGATCCGGCGCAGCCCCGAGGCCTGCCGTCAGCTTGCCGCCCGGGCCCGGACCCACGTCCGCGACGCACGGCCCCGTTTCCAGGTGGAGAAACGCCACGGCCTCGACATCGCCAAAGCCTTCTTTGACGCCTCGCGCAGCGGCGACATGACCGCGCTCGCGTCCATGCTCTCGGCCGATGTCAGCGTCTATTCGGACGGCGGCGGCAAGCGGCCCGCGATACCGCGGCCGATCCTCGGCTTCGACCGTGTCATGGAGTTTCACGGGGCTATTGCCAAGCTGTTCCGCAAGTACGGGTCAACCCTGGTCCGCACCGCGATGATCAACGGCCTGCCGGGCTTCGTGACCCGGGAAGCCGACGGCGAGCTCCAGACCACCGCGCTGGAGATCGAGGACGGGAAGGTCACGGCCATCTACGTCATGCGCAATCCCGACAAGCTCAGGCATTTGCACTGAAGCGCGTCGCCTCAACGTTGGAACGTCATGCCCCGGCTTGCTACCGCCTCCCTTGATCGTCATTCCCCGCGCATGCGGGCCTTCGCCGCGCCGAAGCGGCTCCGGCCGCGCAGGCGGGGAATCCATGCGCTGTAACGACCGCCTTATGGATGCCCCGCATAAAGCGGGGCATGACGAAAGGGAGAGTAGGACGCTCCTCTCCAGCCCGCGCCGTCCCCAAATCGTCATGCCCCGGCGTGTCCGGGGCATCCACGCGGTGGATCGCCCGGACGATCCCACGCATTTACGGGGGAAGGACGCCGTCCGCCCGGATCGGACTGCGATCCCCTCGCCGGCCGCCGCCGGGCGCCGTGCCGGTTCATGGCGACCACGCCCTTCCCGGGGCTGCATCGCCAAAATTGGAAGAGAAATTCCGGCCTTATCCCTTTATAATTCCACCAAGAAACGCGGGGGCGGCCTGAACCGCCCGAATCCAGCAACGTCTCAACAGGAGGTCGTGTCATGAATCCGGTATCACGGGGAACGGTTTTTGCCGCGGCGGTCGCTGCCGCCGGCCTGGCCCAAGCGCCCACCGCGCACGCGGACGATTTCTACAAGGGCAAGACCATCAGCATCGCCGTCGGCTTCGGGCCGGGCGGCGGCTACGACGCCTACGGGCGCATGCTCGCCCGCTACTGGGGCGCGCATATCCCCGGCAAGCCTCAGGTGATCGTGCAGAACATGCCGGGCGCCAGCAGCATGAAGGCGGTCCAGTACATGCAGACGGTCGCGCCCACCGACGGCACGGCCGTGGTCATCTTCAACTGGGGGCAGATCACCAATTCGATCGTCAACCCGTCGAAGAAGCTGAAGGTGGATTTCCGCGATTTCGCCTGGATCGGTTCGATGAACCGCGACGTCTCGGTCTGCTACGTCTGGAAGCCGCGCTTTCCGAATATCAAGAACGCCGCCGACCTCAACAAGGCGAAGAACATCAACTACGGCCTGACCGGCGTCGGCTCCGCCTCGTACTTCAACCAGGCGCTCCTGCTCGGCGTGTTCGATGCGCCGCTCAAGCAGGTCAAGGGCTACAAGAGCTCCAAGGAGAAGCAGATCGCGATCGAGCGCGGCGAGCTCGACGGCGATTGCGGCGACTGGACCAGCGTTCCCCACGACTGGATCCGCGACGGCAAGATCACCTGGCTGCTGAAGTCCTCCTCCACCACGCCCGAGGGCATCGACCCGAGCATCGTCTTTGCCGGCGATATCGCGGCGACCCCGGAGAAGAAGCAGATCGTCAAGCTGCTGACGGCGGCGGGCGAAATCGGCCGGCCGTTCATCACCCGCAAGGGGGTGCCGGCGGACCGGCTCCAGGTCCTGCGCGCCGCCTTCGATGCGACGATGAAGGACCCCAGGCTCCTCGCCGAATCCAAGAAATCCCAACGGCCCATCAACCCGATGACGGCGAAGGAAGCGCAGGAAACCCTCGGGGAGCTCTACGCGATGCCCAAGGACATCGTCGCCAAGGCCAAGGCGATCCTGCCGGGTCCGAAAAAGAAGAAGTAACCACGGGAAGCACCGGGTTGCAGGAGCGCCGCGCGCTGATCGGTCTTCCCTTTCGGTGAGCGGGCTTCTGCGTCCCGGCCGGCGCCGGGTTCAGGTCCAAGGCCGTAATGCGCCGGCGTGCGGCGGCACCAGCCTCTTGGCGGT
Organism: Alphaproteobacteria bacterium; assembly: GCA_009380075.1. GTDB lineage: Bacteria > Pseudomonadota > Alphaproteobacteria > SMXQ01 > SMXQ01 > WHSO01. Next base: position 12,889 of record WHSO01000081.1, read on the forward strand.
GCGCGGCGGTCTTCGCGGCTTCCCGTCCATCGGGGCGTGGGCCCATCCGGACGTCAAGGGTTGGACCCTCGCCGACATGATCGACGACGCGCAATACGCCGCCCTGCAGCGGGAGGCGCAATCGGCGCTCGCGCATCACGTGCAGGCGGATGGCACCGTGGCCTTCGCCTCCCCGGCGCATATCGTCACGGCTGCCAAGCCGTAGATACATCGCGAGTTTGGTGTTGGGATTTCCTAAAACGTCACTACCGTCCTGATCCCATTCCCGTGGTGCATCAGGTCGAAGGCCTTGTTGATGTCGGCGAGCGGCAGGCGGTCGGTGATCATGGGGTCGATCTCGATCTTCCCGTCCATGTACCAGTCCACGATCCTGGGCACGTCGGAGCGGCCCCTGGCGCCGCCGAAGGCGGTGCCGCGCCAGACGCGGCCGGTGACGAGCTGGAACGGGCGGGTGGAGATTTCCTACC
>WHSO01000127.1 GCA_009380075.1 Alphaproteobacteria bacterium
GTCTGGCGCGAGACGCGGCGCGGCTACAACGAATGGGTGCCGACCGTCGATCTGATCAACACCTACGGGCCGGACTACAAGGTCATCGTCGTCGGCGACGCGACGATGAGCCCGTTCGAGATCACCGAGCCCGGCGGATCCATCGAGCACTGGAACGAGGAAGCCGGCGCGGTCTGGCTCCAGCGCCTCGCGCGGCATTTTCCCGACATCGTCTGGCTCAACCCGGTGCCGCAGGACCGATGGGGCCGGACCGCCTCGGTCCAGCTCACCCAGCGTCTGCTGCCGGGCCGCATGTTCCCGCTGTCCATCGACGGGCTGGACTCCGCCATGGACCTGCTGCGCCGCCGCGCCTCCGCCGCGCCGAGGCCTTTACCTGTACTCTGACGGGCGCGTCCGGGAACCTTCCCGCCGCCATTTGTTTCCTGTATCCTCGGATTACTTGAGTCCAGATGGGTGCCCCGATCATTCTGGCCGGGACCCGACTTTGCGGAGGAAGTACTGATGAAATTGCATTTTTCGCGCGTCGCCGCAGGCGGCGCGGTGCTGGCGGCTGTCGCCGCCATGCCGTTTGCGGCAAGCGCCGATGACGCCGTCGCCAGGTTTTTCGATGGCAAGACCATCACCGTGGTCGTCGGCTCCGGGATGGGCGGCAGCTACGGGCTCTATGGCGGGCTGACCGCGCAGCACCTGGGCGAGCACATTCCCGGCAAGCCGAAGCTCATCGTGCAGAGCATGCCGGGCGGCGGCGGCATGAAGGCGCTTTCCTACGTCTACAACGCGGCGCCCCAGGATGGCTCCTACATCATCGGCGGCCATCAGGAGGTGCTGCAGGAGACGGTGCTGAACCCGAAGATCAAGTTCGACGTCCGCAAGTTCCAGTGGCTCGGCCGCTATACTGACGTGGACTATCTCGGATTCGCCTCGGGCAAGTCCGGCATCAAGACCCTGGAGGACGCGAAGAAGCGCCAGGTCGTTTCGGGCGCGACCGGCGCCCGGGCGGCCAACGCGCTGGCCTCGCTGGCGTTCAACCGGTTCGCCGGCACCAAGATCAAGGTCGTGCCCGGCTACAAGAGCACCAACGAGATGTTCGCCGCCATGGAGCGCGGCGAGACCGAGTTCATCGTCGCCACCTGGGTGGTGATCAAAGCGTTGCACATCCCGAAGATAGAGAAGGGCGACCTGGTGCCGGTCTACGCGATGTCGCTCAACCGCGTGCCCGAGTATCCCAACGTGCCGGCTATCACCGAGTTCGGCAGCAACGCGACGGAGAAGAAGTTCCTCAACTTCTGGGCCTCGGGCGGCATGATCGGCCGCTCGGTGTTCGCGCCTCCGGGCGTGCCCGCCGACCGCATGAATGCAATGCGCACCGCCTTCGACAAGATGATCAAGGACCCGGGCTTCCTCGCCAGTGCGGCCAAGCGCAAGGCGGCGCTGAACCCGATGTCCGGCAAGGATATCGAGGCCCGGATCGCGAAGGTGATGGATCTGAGCGATGCGGACACCAAGGCCGCGCGCGAGATTTACGGCGAGCTGATCAAGTCGGCGAGCGCCAAGTAGCGGACACGGTCAACGCGAGACGGGAAACGGCGGCCTTGCGGGGCCGCCGTTTTTTTTGCGGCGCGGCGTGTTAAGCTTCCGTTGTCGGCGCGCGCCCAAGACGCGCTCGAAAGACGATACGTATTCTGAATCCACAGGGAGATTTCGATGATACCCAGGAACGCAACCCGCCTCGCGGCCATCGCGCTCGCTTCGGCGGCGATGCTGACGGCGCCGGCCGAAGCCGCCGACCCCTCCTACAAGGGCCGGACACTCACCATCGTCGTCGGCTATGGGCCGGCGGCTTCCTACGATCTTTATTCCCGGCTGCTCTCGCGGCATATCGGAAAGCATCTTTCCGGCAATCCCACTGTCATCGTGCAGAACATGCCGGGCGGCTCCTCGCTTCGCGCGGCAAACTACCTGTACAACGCCGCAGCGAAGGACGGTTCGACGGTCGGCGTCATTCGCAACGGTATGGCGCTGGAGCAGCTCTACGGACGCCCCGGCATCAAGTTCGATGCGCTCCAGTTCAACTGGATCGGCAGCCTGACGCGTATCACCGGCGCCTGCACCGTCTGGCACGCCGCGCCGGCGACGACGATAGAAGAGGCGAAGAAGAAGGAGATCGTCGCGGGCGCGATCGGCACGCAGGGCAGCATCGCGGTCTACCCGCGGGCGCTCAACGACATGCTCGGCACGAAGTTCAAGGTGGTGCTCGGCTACAGCAGCGCCGGGATCGTGCAGGCCATGGAGCAGGGCGAGGTTCATTCGCGCTGCGGCGGCGACTGGCATTCCCTCACCTCGAGCCACGGCCACCTGATCCGCGACGGGAATATCAGGATACTCGCGCAGATGACCAACAAGAGGGCGCTGCCGGACCAGCCCTGGATCTTCGACTACGTGAAGAAGGAAGAGGACGTGCAGGTGCTGCGCCTCATCTTCGCGAGCCAGGACTGGGGACAGCCGGTCGTGGCCCCGCCCGGGGTTCCGAAGGCGCATGTGGCCGCCCTGCGCACCGCCTTCGACGCGGCGATGAAGGACAAGGCGCTGCTCGCCGAGGCGGAGCGGACCAAGCTCCGGATCGACGATCCGATGCCGGGCGCCGAGATCCAGGGCCTGCTGGAGGGCTACCACAAGACGCCCAAGGCCATCCTCGAGCGGGTGTCTTCCTACGGCAAGCCCGGCAGCAACGAGGGCAAAGTCGAGAAGAAGAAGAAATAGTCGGACCCGGTCCGACGACGCGAAACGGCGGCCCCTGCGGGCCGCCGTTTTACCGAAAGCCGGCTTCCGCTCAGGCCTTCCTGCGCCGGCGCATCAGGGCCAGCCCCGCCAGCATGGGGCCCAACAGCAGCGCGGAAGCGGGGACGGGGACCGGGCTGTCCCCGACGACCTGCAGGCGGAGCGCGTACCGGGTCTCGCTGACCGCGACCACCCCGGTATCCCAGCTCAGCCCGCCCGCCAGCGCCGGCAGCAGGAAGTTCCACGAGCTCATGTCGAGGAACGCAAACGTGTCGGCCACCAGCACGTCGAAGAAATCGCCCAGCGATGGGGTGAAGGCGCCGAAATAGCTGACGAAGACGGCGCGCGCACGAAGATGGCGCTGATCGGTCCGATGACCGGCGAGGAGATGCTGGAGAGCATCGCCGGCTACATGAAGACGCCGCAATCGGTGATCGACCGGGTGAAGACCTTCCAGAAGGCGCGCGCCGGCGAAGGCAAGGTCGAGAAGAAGGCGAAGGTCGAGAAGAAGGCGAAGAAAGAGAAGAAATAGCCGCCCCGCCGACCCTGGGCATCGCGCGGCGGCCCGTCTCTCCGGGCTGCCGCGTTCAGCCCACGCTGATCTTCTTCGGGTTCGGTGCGCCGCAGTTCGGGCAGACGCCTGCTGCGACGCTGCCGTAATACTCCTCGAACACCGGCGGCAGGTCGCGCACGATGTCGGCGACATGCACCTCGCGCCGCCAGATTTTCGTCGCGCAGGTCCCGCAGTACCATTCGAAGGCATCCAGCACGTCGGCGGTGCGGGCGCGTTCCAC
>WHSO01000111.1 GCA_009380075.1 Alphaproteobacteria bacterium
CCGAGCAGGCGGAACTGCAGGAGAAGATCGACGCCGCCAACGGCTGGGAACTCGACCGCACGGTGGAGATCGCGCTGGACGCGTTGCGCTGCCCGCCCGGCAATGCCGACGTGACGAAACTTTCGGGCGGCGAGCGCCGCCGCGTGGCGCTGTGCCGCCTGCTGCTGTCGCGCCCGGACCTGTTGCTGCTGGACGAGCCGACCAACCACCTCGACGCGGAATCCGTCGCCTGGCTCGAGCATTTCCTCGGCGACTACGGCGGCACCGTCGTCGCCGTCACCCACGACCGCTATTTCCTCGACAACGTGGCGGGCTGGATCCTCGAGCTCGACCGCGGCCGGGCGCTGCCCTTCGAGGGCAATTACACGGCCTGGCTCGAAGCCAAGGAAAAAAGGCTGCTGCAGGAGGAACGCGAAAGCGTCGCCCAGGCCCGGACCATCACCCGCGAACTGGAATGGGTCCGCTCTTCGCCCGAGGCGCGGCGCACGAAGTCCAAGGCGCGCCTTGCCGCCTATGAGCGCATGGTCAGCGAAGCCGAAAGCCGCACGACCCAGTCCCAGGCCCAGATCGTCATACCGGCCGGCCCGCGCCTCGGCGACATCGTGGTCGAGGCCGAAGGCATCTCCAAGGCCTACGGCGACAGGCTCCTGATCGACGACCTGTCGTTCAAGCTGCCCGCCGGCGGCATCGTCGGCGTCATCGGGCCCAACGGGGCGGGCAAGTCGACGCTGATCCGCATGATCACCGGCCCGGAAAAGCCCGACAGCGGCACCTTCCGCATCGGCGAGACGGTGAAGCTCGGCTATGTCGACCAGTCGCGCGATACCCTCAATCCCGCGTCAACCGTGTGGGAGGAAATCGCCCAGGGACGCGACGAGATCGAGCTCGGCAAGCGCAAGGTCCCGTCGCGCGCCTATGTCGGGGCCTTCAATTTCCGCGGCGCCGACCAGCAGAAGAAGGTCGGCCAACTCTCGGGGGGCGAGCGCAACCGCGTCCACCTCGCCAAGATGCTGAAATCCGGCGCCAACCTCCTGCTTCTCGACGAGCCGACCAACGACCTCGACGTCGATACGCTGCGGGCGCTGGAGGAGGCGCTGGTGGAATTCGCCGGCTCCGCCGTGGTGGTCAGCCATGACCGCTGGTTCCTCGACCGCATCGCGACCCACATGCTTGCCTTCGAGGGCGGAAGCCACGTCGAATGGTTCCAGGGCAATTACGCGGATTACGAGGCCGACCGCCACCGTCGCCTCGGCGCGGAAGCGGACCAGCCGCACCGCATCCGCTACAAGCCGCTGGTGCGGACGTAGGGCGAAGCGCCCTGACCCTGATACGTCATACCCCGCGCATGCGGGCCTTCGCCGCGCCGAAGCGGCTCCGGCCGCGCAGGCGGGGTATCCATTGTCCCAGCGGTGGAGGTGCGGCACGACTGCATGGATGGCCCGACCAAGTCGGGCCATGACGGATGGGGAACTTTCCTCGCCCGCCGTTCCTCTGCGTCATCGCCCTTCCCGCTTTACCCTCATGCCCCGCATGCGCGGGGGCATGACGTTTCAATTTCCGAAATGGCAATCGAACAAAAAACCCCGCAACAGGCGGGGTGCTTGGGCCGGCACGGGTACGGGACCCGCGCTATTCGGACGGGGTTTCCTTCTCGAACTTGGCGATGGCCCCTTTCAAGGCGCTGAGAAGTCCCGAGACCTTGCCGCCCCGCTGGGCGATGACCGAGGCGAACTGCTTGCGGTGGGTGAGGGGCATGCTCACCCCTTCGATCCGGAGGTCGACCGCCTTGTAGGTGTCGCCGGCCTTGTGCACCCGCAAATCCGTGCTGATGTCCGGGCCCGACACCTGCCGGATGACGCCGTTGACCACGATCTGGCCGTTGGCTGCCGGCTGCTCGCGCGTGAACTCGACCTTCTGGCCGTTGTAGCGCTTGAACAGGCCGGCGTAGTTGTGGGCGACGTAAATCTCGTAAAGCTTCAGGAATTCCTTGAACTCCTCCGGCGTCGCCTGGCGTGCGTAGGGGCCGAGCACGAATCGCCCGACGGCCTCGGCATCGAAGATGCTGACCAGGAGCTTCCGCATGCGCTTGACCCGGGCGGAATCGGTGATCCCCGGCGCCGTCAGGTCGGTGATGGCGCTATCGCCGACCTTCTGCGTGAAAGCCAATGCGCTTTGCTCGGCGGCCTGGGACGGGGCCGCCGCGGCGATGGCACAGGCCGCCAGCGCGCCAACAATGGCACGTCGTGACAGCGCATATAGGTTCGGAAATACGATCATCGCTTCCCGTATCGTTCGAATTTAAGACTTATTATAACGTATTTGCGGATCTGTCACTCCGCGCGGGCGCTTTTTCTGGCGGGTTCACCGAAATTCCCGGCGCGAATTCGTCCGACGTGCCCTCGCCATTGCGGATTTCGTTGGCGCGGCGCTGACGATAGAGCGAGCGTATCGCGACATAGTAATCGAGCGAAGTCCGCTCGATCTCGTCGAGGACCTCGAGGTTCCGGGAGCGGAAGTCGATGCCGGTCACGAGGGAACGGGCGAAAATCCAGCCTTCGACGTTTTCCTCGCGGGCCCAGAGGTTGAAGGGATCGACGTAATATTCCAGCAGCAGTCCCGCCGTATCACGCGGATTGGACGGGCCGAAGATCGGCAGGACGAGGTAGAAGCCCTCGCCCACACCCCAGACGCCGAAGGTCTGGCCGAAGTCCTCGCTGTGGCCCGAAATCCCGAAATGGGTGGCGGCGTCCCACACGCCGAGCACGCCCACGGTGGTGTTGATGACGAAGCGCCCGGCGGTATTACCCGCGCGCTCCATCTCGCCCTGCAGCAGGTCGTTGGCCAGCACGACCGGGGAGCGGAGGTTGGACAGGAAGTTGCCGACGCCCGTGCGCACCGGCTGCGGCAATGTCTCGCGGTAGATGATCCCGGCGGGCTTCAGGAACATCTTGTCCATCTGGAGGTTGAAGGCAAAGACGGCGCGGTTGACCGGCTCGAGCGGATCGTTCTCCGCTTCGAATTCGGCCCGGGCAGCGGGGTCGGTCGGCGCGGTCGCGCAACCCGACAGGTCAGCGACGGCCAGCGACGCCAGCAGGATACAGGTGATGCGGGGCCTGAGCAGGCTCATCAGATTTGCCGACATTACTTTAACTGCCTCTTGATCAAGACAAGGTGCTGCCCGACCCCGACCTTTCCGGACCAAGCCACCGAGGCACCGTCATGTCGTGCAATCATGGAGAAACCGAATTAATGCATCATTAACCGAGCGCATTAACCTTCTGGTCCCGCATGAAACATTGAACGTGCGGATTTTCAGTACCATAAACCTCCGCAAAACGCCAGACGGCTCCAAGGTTTGCTTGGTCCGGACCCTCCTGTGGGCCGGCGCAAAGAGGGTGCTTTAAGGCATTGCAAATCCTTTATTTTGTTAATATATAAAAACATCTTTATTTCTATATTTCACGTTTCCGTGTATGTCTATTGATCCGACGGACGCTGGCGGTCGTGCGTTCGGCGTGCCGGACGGGAAGGAGCGGGACGTGAATCTCGACGAATACATGGGCGCCCTGCGCGGCGCGGCGGAGCCGACCCGGCTTCGCCTGCTGGTGCTGTGCGCCGCGTCGGAACTGACGGTATCGGAACTGACCCAGATTCTGGGCCAGAGCCAGCCGCGCGTGTCACGCCATCTCAAGCTGATGGTCGATGCGGGGCTGCTCGAACGCTTCCGTGAAGGAACCTGGGCGTTCTACCGCCTGGCCCAGGGCACGGATGCGTCGCGCGCCGCGGCCGCCTTCGTCGACATGGTGCCGGCCGATGATCCCGTCATCCGCCGCGACGGCGACCGCCTCGCCGCCATCCGGTCCGAGCGCGAGGCGGCGGCCACCGCCTATTTTCGCAAGAACGCCGCACATTGGGACGAGATCCGCCGCCTGCGCGTGGACGACGGCGAGGTCGAGCGCGCCGTGCTCGACGTTCTCGGCGACGCGGCCGTGGGCACGCTTCTCGATATCGGCACCGGCACCGGGCGGATGCTGAGCGTGCTCGGTCCGCGCGTGCGGAGGGGGCTCGGCATCGACCGGTCGCGCGAAATGCTGTCCGTCGCCCGCGCCAATCTCGAACGCGACGGGCTCCACAACTGTTCCGTGCGCCTTGGCGACATGTACGGAATCAACGCCGAGTCGGGATCGTTCGACCTCGTTACCGTGCATCTGGTGCTGCATTACGCCGACCAGCCCGGCCAGGTCATCGCCGAGGCCCGCCGCGTTCTGGCGCCCGGCGGGCGCCTGCTGGTGGTGGATTTTGCCGCCCATGACCTCGAACACCTGCGCGACGAGCACGCCCACCGCCGGCTCGGCTTTTCCGACGCCGAGATGGCGGCGTGGTGCCGCGCCGCAGGCCTGTCGCTGGCGCCCGCCCGGGCACTGCCCGGGGGCCCGCTGACGGTCAAGCTGTGGCTGGCGACCCGCGCCGCCGAAGGTGTCCACGGCGGCAGCGCCAGGCTGGAGCGCGCCTGACATGATTCAGACAGCACCCCATACCCTGACGGTTCCGGACCGGGCGGTCCCCGCCGGCATCGAGGTCTCGTTCGAGTTCTTTCCGCCCAAGACGGAAAAGATGGAGGAGACGCTGTGGGCGTCGATCGCCCGGCTCGCGCCGCTGGGGCCCCGGTTCGTCTCGGTGACCTACGGCGCCGGCGGCTCGACCCGCGAGCGCACCCACGCCACCGTCGTGCGCATCCTGAAGGAGACGTCGCTCACCCCGGCCGCGCACCTGACCTGCGTCGGGGCGTCGTGCGCCGAGGTGCTGGAGGTCGCCGACCGCTACTGGGACGCGGGCATCCGCCATATCGTGGCGCTGCGCGGCGACCCGCCGGAGGGGCAGACCTACGAGGCCCATCCGGCTGGTTTCGCCTATGCGGTGGATCTGGTGAAGGGCCTGCGCGATGCCCACGATTTCGAAATATCGGTCGCGGCCTATCCCGAGACCCATCCCCAGGCGCCGAGCCCCGCCGCCGACCTCGACAACCTGAAGCGCAAGATCGATGCCGGCGCGACCCGCGCCATCACCCAGTTCTTTTTCGATGTCGACCTCTACTTCCGGTTCATGGACCGGGTGCAGGCAGCGGGTATTGCCGTGCCGGTGGTGCCGGGAATCCTGCCCGTCACCAATTTCGCCCAGGTGACGAAATTCGCAGGCCTGTGCGGTGCCGCGGTGCCCGGCTGGCTGGCCCGCCGCTTCGAGGGGCTGGACGAGGACCCGGAGACCCGCCGCCTCGTCGCCGCGACGGTGGCGGCGGAACAGTGCCGCGCGCTTCAGGACGGCGGCGTACGGGAGTTTCATTTCTATACCCTGAACCGCGCCGACCTCACCTACGCGATCTGCCACATCCTCGGACTCCGGCCCCGGACGAAGGTGAGGGCCTGAGCCATGTCGGTGGCGGAAACCCTCGATCGCCTGCTGGCCGAGCGCATCCTGGTGCTGGACGGTGCCATGGGCACCATGATCCAGGCGCACCGGCTCGGCGAATCGGATTTTCGCGGCACCCGCTTCACCGAGTGGGAGCGCGAGCTCAAGGGCAACAACGACCTGCTGACCCTGACGCAACCGGACGTGATCCGCGAGATCCACGACTCCTTCCTCGCGGCCGGCGCCGACATCCTGGAGACCAACACCTTCAACTCGACGCCGATCTCCCAGGCCGACTACGGCATGCAATCGGTCTCGCGCGAGCTGAACGAGACGGGCGCGCGCCTCGCCCGCGAGGTGGCCGACGCCTGGACGCGCAAGACGCCCGACCGGCCGCGCTTCGTCGCCGGCGTTCTGGGGCCGACCAACCGGACTGCGTCGATGTCCCCGGACGTATCGGATTCGGGCTTCCGCAACATCACCTTCGACGACCTGGTCACGGCCTATACCGAATCGGCGGAAGGCGTCGTCGCCGGCGGCGCCGACCTGCTGATGATCGAAACCTCATTCGACACCCTCAATGCCAAGGCGGCGATCTACGCCATGTTGAGCCTGTTCGAGCGGCTGGGCCGCGCGCTGCCGATCATGGTGTCGGGCACCATCACCGACGCCTCGGGCCGCACCCTGTCGGGCCAGGTGCCCGAAGCGTTCTGGAACGCCGTCGCCCACGCGCGGCCGGTCGCGGTCGGCTTCAACTGCTCGCTGGGCGCGAAGGAACTGCGGCCCCATGTGCAGGAGATCGCGCGGGTCGCCGGCACCCGCGTGTCGGTCCATCCCAACGCGGGCCTGCCCAACGCCTTCGGCGACTACGACGACACGCCGGAGAACATGGCCGGGCTTCTGGGCGAGTTCGCGCGCTCGGGCTTCGTCAATATCGTCGGCGGCTGCTGCGGCACGACGCCCGATCACATCGCCGCCATCGTCGACGCCGTCGGCGGGGTGGCGCCCCGGCGCATTCCCGACATCGCGCCGGCCTGCCGCCTGTCCGGCCTCGAGCCGCTGACCATCGGCGCCGAAACGGAAGAAAACCGCGCCCGGCGCGGCGGGGGCTTCGTCAATATCGGCGAGCGTACCAACGTCGCCGGCTCCATCCGCTTCGCCCGGCTGGTGCGCGACGGCGATTTCGAGGCCTCGGTCGAGGTTGCCCGCGACCAGGTCGCCAACGGTGCCCAGATCGTTGACGTCAACATGGACGACGCCATGCTCGATGCCGAGGCGTCGATGGTGCGCTTTCTGCGCCTCGCCGCCGCCGAGCCCGACATCGCCCGCGTCCCGTTCATGGTCGATTCGTCCAAGTGGCCGGTCGTGGTCTCCGGCCTCAAGTGCCTGCAGGGCAAGGGCGTGGTCAATTCCATCAG
>WHSO01000074.1 GCA_009380075.1 Alphaproteobacteria bacterium
TCCGATCACCCGATCCCGTAAATCCTGCGAGTAAGCCTTCGCCATCCCGGCTGGCCTCCTTTACCCAGCCGGAACCTTGAATCACAAACACGACGATTTGGGAATCCCCCAGCGATTCAATCTATTCACACAATGCTCTAGGACCTGAAAAACGATGAAAAAGCCTTTATCCGCTACGTTAGCTAATCATCCCATAAGAGACTTGCGGGAATGGTTAGAAAGATCGGAAGCCATTGGCGAACTCGTAACGGTCGACAAGCCCGTCGACGTCGAAGAGGAAATGAGCGCCATATCCTATCTGCTTGCCAAGCAAAAACCGTCGCCGGCCGTCATGTTCACGGCCCCGAAGGGTTTCAAGAAAAGCCGTTATCAGGTGAAACACCTTTGGAATATCTATGGCCCCAGCGTGCGGCGCATCGCCCTATCTCTGGAGGAACATCCGGACACGCCGACGGTCGATCTCATTCGTCGCACTATGGAGAAAATGAAACAGCGGATTCCGCCGGTTGAAGTGCCCTATTCCGATGCGCCAGTTTACCAGAATTCCGTAAGCGGGAATGAAATCGATCTGTACGATCTCCCAATCCCGCGTCACTGGCCGCTCGACGGTGGTAATTATGCCGGCACGTGCGATGCCGTCATCACGCGAGATCCTGATAGCGGTTATCTCAACGTTGGTACATATCGCATGATGGTCCAAGATCGGAATCATGCTGGGCTTTACCTCTCGCCCGGTAAGGATGCACGTCTGCAGATCACGCGCTCATGGGCAAAGGGGGAGCCTCTTCCGGTTGTTGCCTGCTGGGGTATCGACCCACTTTTCATGTTGGTTGGCTCACAATCCTTCCCGAAGAACGTTTCGGAATACGAATATGCCGGGGGCATCAAGGGCGAAGCGGTGCAGCTCGTAAAGGCGACACAAAGCGATCTTCTGTTTCCTGCCAGTGCCGAACTCGTCGTTGAGGGCATCATTCGCCCAAACGCTATGAAAGCAGAAGGGCCATTTGGCGAATTCACAGGCTATTACGGCAAACCCAAAGCCTTGTGTCCTCTTGTTGAGATCACCGCCGTGCATTACCGCAACGAGCCCGTCCTGACCAATGCGCTAATGGCGGACTATCCCTCCTGCGAGCAAAGCGGATTCTTTTCGATTTTGCGAGGCGCAAAAATTTGGGATGACCTTGAAAAACTCGGAGTTCCGGGTATTTGCGGCGTGTATTCGCATCCTGCCGCCAGCGGTGGATTCGGAATGACGATCATCTCGCTGCAGCAGAAATATGCTGGCCATGCGCCACAGGCGCTCGCACTTGCCGCCCAAGTGCCAGGTGGCGCCTACTATACGAAATGGATCATCGCGGTCGACGAAGACGTCGACCCAACAGACATCGATCAAGTCCTCTGGGCCATGTCCAGTCGCTGCAACCCAACCGACGATATCGATATCCTGCGAAACACTTGGTCCACTGGACTCGATCCCACTCAGAATCCCCCGGAGGTGCGGCCTTATGGATCAAAAGCGTTGATCAATGCATGCAAGGAACATCGCTATATTCCAGTGTTCTCCAAGCGAACTAAATTGCGGAAATCCATCTACGACAGAGTTAGCTCTCGCTGGAGCGAGTTAGGCCTACCGGGTACCATCCCCAATATTTCCACGTTTGAATCAGAATTAGACGCAACGGAAGTTTCGTCCGTATATCACGATGAAAAGGCCTTGCGCTCAGCACACGACATCCCATCGCGTTCCAAAAAACAAGGAAAGAAGTCGAACACAAAAAAATAAGAAAATATTACCATCTACCTTTTGGCCAGATTACTAGTACCGATTCGCCAAATTTCCATACTCGGAAATTATACGAAATGAAGTAGGATCAAAGTCGGTGAATTCAACTTCATTGACCTGAGCCAACCTATTCCGTCCATCGACGCCGTGCCCGTAGCAGCAAAGTCACTGATCTTCGAGCGGCAAAAACACCACCAATTTTTACCCGCCAGCCTCATCTTGCAACGCTAACCCCAGTTGAATCCGCGTCAAGGCGTCGTGTGCCGTTACGACATCTATGTATCCCGCTCATTAGTGGGGCCATACTCGCCATTGCACCCAGGGACGAAGGCTTTCATTCGACATTTCGCCCCGTGCCTAGCGAGCTCGGCCTCGAAGATCTCGTGAATCTTCGAGTTTTCGTCCGCATACTCGATCTGGCAGCCTCCCTCTTTGATGCTGATGTCAATTTTGCGGCCGAGGCCATGCGGTGGAAGAAATCCGGCGGTGCCGGGGCGCAGCGCCAGGTAACGGGCGCGGGTCGTGCCAGTATTGAAGTGCTGGTGGAAGCACTGGTCGCTGGGCACGATTACCATGCCGCCCTTCTTCCAGTCGCACTTGCGCAGGTCCGACAGGTCGTCCTTGGTCCACAACAGCGAAAAGCCGACGCCGCTCAGAATCACAAGGTGAGCTCCAGGGCCGTGGCGGTGACCCTTTTTATAGGTGCCGACCGGAAACTCGGAAATGTGCGCCTTCTGCGCGTTGTTCGCCATCTCCAGCATCACGTTGATGCCCCCGGCACCGCGCTCTTTCCAGCCATACAGCGGCATATCTTGCGCGTTCGCCACGAAGCTGGTTTCCCATACCCGACGATTGAAAAGCTTGCCCCCGTTGAATTGGTCGGTGCCGGCTTTATATCGGCTGATGAACTGGAACGGGTTGTTGAAAATGAAGTCGTCGTCGCGCATGCGGCGCATCGTCGGGGGCGCGTCGGTCACCGCGACGTAGCGCGCGGGTTCAGCGCTTCCGTTGAAATGCTGATACCAGGCATTCAGCGGAATCGAAAAGAAGCTGCCTTCCTCCCACTCGAACATGTCCGGCTCATATCCATCGAGCCACACACGGGTCGCCCCATGCCCAGATAGCACATACACGTTCTCCTCATACATGTGCCGCTCAGGCTCCGACTTCCCGCGGGGGGCGATCTCGACCAGATGGGCATCGTTCGGCAAGTATTCGTTAGGAACGTTGATGATGGCGCCGGCGCCGCCTTTCCGCGGCCAGGGGCTGAGCTCGATCTCGCAGAGATCGCCAAAGGCGTAATCTTCAATGACTCGCACTTCCTCCCGGCGTTGCCAGGCTACGTAAGCATCCTCGATGACAAAATCGTCGAGTGGCTCCTCCGGTGCTTCCGCGATCTTCATATCAGACGCCATCGTTCTCCCCTTAACTAAGACTGAATTTCATCGAAGACGGCGTCCCGCTCACGCCTTAGCAATCTCACGTGCCATGCGGCGCTGGCCGGTGGAGACCTCGATGCGTATGACGTCATTGAGCGCCGCGTCGCGGATCAGCCCCTTCGGATCCTCGCCGTTCTGGACGCGCTGGATCTGCTCGCGCAAGAGGCGACGGTAGAGGGCAATGCCCGCGTCCGTGGTGCCAAGGTTCTCTCGCCCGCGGTCGGTGATCGGCCCCTGGGTCTCCCATGCCATGGCGTCATGCGATGCGAAGGAGTTCATGTGATAGACACCGTCTTCGTTCTTGAGCGGCAGCACTTGCTCGCACGGTACGATATTGGGCTGCGGCTCGTCTTGCCCGTCATTGTTCGGCGTGAATTGATAACGGAAAATCTTGGTGTGAGTGTCATCCACCGGCAAGCGCATATGCATCACGATGTGCTCGCGCTGGGGTGACAGCAGGAAGTTCGGAAAGATCACCGGGTGGCCATCTTCTTCCTCGGCCTGGTCACCGCCGTACACGCGCTGTTTCCGCACGCCTATCCAGTTCGGCTCCTCCACTAGTTCGAAGTTCAGTTTTTCGATCGGACGATAATGGTAAGCCCCCGCCCGGTCCTTGCCTTTGAGTGTTAGTGTATGGGCATGGAGATAGTAAGTGTGGCAGGGATCGCAGGAATTCTCCATGATCTGAAGCCAATTGCACTCGATAACCGGCAGGATGAAAATTCGGCGCTCGCCGTCGGCTCGTAGGAGCTGCTCCCAGCGCGGCAGCAGCGGCGCGGGCGCGGGCCCCAAATAGGCCCAGATCATGCCCCCGAGCGCCTGCACCGGATACGCATGCTGACGCACGTGTTCCTTGAGGGGACTGACCTTGGGCTCAAATGGCTGATCGAGGCATGCACCGGCAGCGTCGAATTTCCAGCCGTGATAGGGACAACGAATCCCATCGTCTTCCACGAAGCCGTAAAAGAGCGAGGCGGAGCGGTGGCAGCATTGCTCCTCGACCAGCCCGAAACGCCCTTGGCCGTCGCGAAACAGTACCAAGTCTTCGCACAATGCCCTCACGCGCAGCTTCGGCGTCTCCGGCGTGAGCTCGGCCTCGGCCGCGACCGGTTGCCAATAGCGCCGCAGGAGTTCGCCCGCGGGCGTGCCGTGCCCAACACGGGTGAGGGTCTGATTGATGTCATAGGACAGCATCGGCTTCCTCCATCATCCCCCGCGACCGGGTCAGAAGACTTTTGCTAATAAAAAAGAAAAGCATTTTCCCAAAACAGAATACTTCTTCCAAAAGATTAGGGCCGGTGACGCGGCGCCGCAACTTCTCAGTCCGCGCCCCGGGTTTGACAAGCCCACAGTGGTCAAATATAAGATATTTATAAATCAAAAAATTCTAAATACTAACAGGAGGCGATTAAGGATGACTTCCCGCATATCGCTGCTGTTGGGCGGCTTCGCGGCCTTGGCGGTGTCGGCCGCCGCTTCGGCTGCCGCCCAGGCGCCCGTGGATGTGAGCGACTGGAACGGCGTTCTTGCCAAGGCCAAGCAGGAGGGCGTGGTCGTTGTCAAAGGTGCTCCCGGACGGCGCTATGCCGACGTCCTGCAGGGCGCCTTCCAGAAGAAATATCCGGACATCCGGGTGGAATTCGCCGGCTTACCCGGCCGCACCGCCAATGCCCGAATCTTGCGCGAGCGCCAAGCCGGTATCTTCAACCAGGACATTTGGATATCGGGCTCCTCGGCCATCAGAGTGTTGAAGCCGGCCGGCGCCTTGCAGCCGTTCAAACCGTTCCTGCGCAAGGAGACCATGGAGGACAAGCACTGGATCGGCGGCTTCGCGGCGGGCTTCGCCGACTACGAGCAGACGTTCTATTATTCGTTCGACGGCTCGGTGCAGAACCCGATCCAGGTGAACTGGGACCTCATCGAAAAGGACCAGCTCAAGACCGTCCAAGACCTGCTCAAGCCCGAGTTCGCGGGCAAGATCGCGTGGGACGATCCGCGCGTCGGCGGGTCGGGCAACGGCGTCTCGCTGACAATCCTAGAGAATTTTGGCGAGGACTTTCTGCGCCGGCTCTATTCCCAGAAAATCGTGTTCACCACGAACCGCCGCCTGCTTGCGGAATGGGCGGTGCGAGGGCGCTATCCCATCTCGCTCGGCATGGGCGAGAACGATCTCGAAGTGTTCCTGAAGGAAGGGCTCGGCAAGAACGTGCTACCGCTGGGCGACAGCGCCTACAAGGTCCAGATGCTTTCGCCCGGCTTCGGCTCGGTCGGAATTATCGACAAGGCGCCCAACCCCAACGCGGCGGCCGTGTATGTCAACTGGCTCCTGAGTCAGGAGGGGCAGCAGGCTTGGGTCAATGTGCCGCGCAACTCGCGCCGAACCGACGTGAAGGTGCTCGATCCGAAACTCTCGCCCAAGCCGGGCGTTACCTACTTCAATGGCCACCACGAGAAATACTCGGAAGTTCGCCAGCGCCTTCAGGAGCTCGCCCGCCAAGTCATCGCGGCGCCGATGCCCAAGGAGAGGAAGAAGCGCGGCAAGGGTAAGAGTTCTTCGGACTCGAAATAAGCCTTCACGATCGGAGCGGGCCGCAGCCTCGCAACCTGCCCGCCTCCGGACGCCCTCGCCGAGCCCGTTCGGTGCGCCGCTCAAGATTCGACAACCGCCCTCCGGTCAGATATAAAATTTTCAAGAAATCGAATGAAATTTCGAATTCTACAGGAGGCTATGATGTCACTCCCCAAATCGTTGCTATTCGGCGCCTTCGCCGTCGCCGCCCTCACCGCCTCGGCCGCCGCCCAGGCCCCGGTGGACGTGAGCGACTGGCAGGGCGTACTGGCCAAGGCCAAGCAGGAAGGCGTGGTCGTAGTCCACGGCGCGCCGGGACGACGCTACGCCGACGTCCTGCAGGGCGCCTTCCAGAAGAAATATCCGGACATCCGGGTCGAGCTCGACGGCGCGCGCAACCGCACCGCCATCCCCCGGCTCCTGCGCGAGCGCCAGGCTGGTATCTTCAACCAGGACGTATGGACATCGGGATCCTCCGCCATCAGGCTGATGAAGCCGGCCGGCGCATTCCAGCCGATTCAACCGTTCCTGCGCAAGGACAACATGGAGGATAAGCACTGGATCGGCGGTTTCGCGGCGGGTTTCACCGACCACGAGAAGACCTTCTTTTATTCATTCGACGGCACGGTACAGCATCCCATCCACATAAACTGGGACGTCATCAAGAAGGACCAGATCAAAACCATCCAGGACCTGCTCAAGCCCGAGTTCGCGGGCAAGATCGTATGGGACGATCCGCGTGTCGGCGGTTCGGGCAACGGCGCCTCGCTGACGTTCCTCGAGAATTTCGGCGAGGATTTCGTGCGCCGGTTCTATTCCCAAAAGGGCGTATTCACCACTAACCGCCGGCAGGCGGCGGAATGGGTCGTGCGCGGGCGCTATCCCATCGCCATCGGACTTGACGACAGCCAACTCGAGATATTCGTGAAAGAAGGGCTCGGCAAGAACGTGCTGCCCCTGGACGACAGCTTCTACAAGGTCCAGCAGCTGTCGCCCGGCTTCGGCTCGGTCGGCGTCATGGACAAGGCTCCCCACCCCCATGCGGCTGCAGTCTACGTCAACTGGCTCCTGAGCCGCGAAGGGCAGCAGGCCTGGGTCCGGGTGCCGCGCAACTCGCGCAGGACCGACGTGAAGTCGCCTGATCCGACGCTTTCGCCCAAGCCGACCGTGACCTACTTCAACGGACACAACGAGAAGTACATTGAGGTCCGCCAGCGCCTTCAGGAGCTCGCCCGGCAGGTCATTGCAGCGCCAATGCCGAAGAAGAGGAAGAGAAGGAGCAAGGGGTCGTCCTCGAAATCGGAATAGGCATCGCATAATAGGAGCGGGCCGCGGCCCGGTAGTTCATGGCGGAATCCATCGTCGAGGTCCGAAGCCTCTCTAAGAGCTTCGGCGCCGTCAACGCGCTCCAAGATGTGAGCTTCGCCATCGGTAAGGGCGAGGTGTTCACGCTGCTCGGCCCATCGGGCTGCGGCAAGTCCACGACTCTGCGCATTGTCGCGGGGCTCGAAGACGCAAGTGGCGGCGAGGTGCGTCTCAACGGCCGGACCATCTTCTCGGCCGAGGAGCACATCAATCTGCCGCCCGAGAAGCGCAACATGGGCATGGTGTTCCAGTCCTATGCCATCTGGCCGCACATGACGGTTGCGGAAAACGTCGCCTATCCGCTCAAACTGCGCCGCCTGCCGCGCGCCGAGATCCGCGAGCGAGTGATGACGGCGCTGCGGCTGGTGGATCTCGAGGCCCAGGCCGACCGCGACGCGCCCAAGCTCTCGGGCGGCCAGCAGCAGCGCGTGGCGCTTGCCCGCGCTCTGGTCTACGAACCCGAGGTCCTGCTGCTGGACGAACCGCTTTCGAACCTCGACGTGAAGCTGCGCGAGCAGATGCGCTTCGAGCTCAAGGTGCTCCAGCAACGGCTCGGCCTCACCCTCATCTACGTCACCCACGACCAGTCCGAGGCGCTGAGCCTGTCCGACCGCATCGCGGTCATGAGCCAGGGCCGGGTGGAGCAGATCGGCGCGCCCGACGAGCTCTACGACCGGCCGCGCACCGAGTTCGTGCGCGACTTCCTCGGCAAGACCGTGACTCTCCCCGGCCGCATCGGCGCGGTGAACGGCGCGTCGGCCAGGGTCGTGCTCAACGGCGGCGCGGGCGACCTCGTCTGCACCGCGCCCCCCGGCATGGCGGTGCCCGCTTCGGGCAGCGATGTGAAGGTGGCTATCCGGCCCGAGCGCATCGCGCTTTCACTGGCCGGCCCCGGCGGCGATAACCGGCTCTCCGGGCGGGTCGAGACCGTGCTCTACCAGGGCGACCGCACCGAATGCGCGGTGCGCGTGGGCGGCAGCCTTATTACCGTCTACGGGCCGCCCGAGGCGCGCACCATGCGTGACCGCGACGTGGGGCTGGTCCTGGCGCCGGAGGCGCTGACCCTATGGCCGAAGTAGCTCTCTCGCCGCATTCCGGAAGCCGCACGAGCCGCCTGTTCGAGCTCAGGACGATCCTGTTCACGATCGTGCTGCTGGTGACGCTGTTCCTGGTGCTCTATCCGGTGCTGCTGATTGTTCTTTACTCGTTCAACGCCGGCGAGGCGCGCGCGACCTTCGAGTTCGGGCTGGAGCCCTGGCGGTATGCGCTCTCCGATCCGTCGATGTTCGGTACCATTCTCAATTCGCTCAAGCTCCTCGTCGCGATCCACGGCATCGCCCTGCCGATCGCCGTCGCGATCTCCTGGGTGCTGGCACGCACCGACATTCCCTGGCGCCACGGTCTCGAGTTCATGTTCTGGATCTCGTTCTTCCTGCCGTCGCTTTCGGTGACGCTCGGCTGGATCATGTGCCTGGACCCGCAATACGGCCTGTTCAACAAGCTCGCCACGCTGCTGCCCTTCGTCGAGGAAGGGCCGTTCAACATCTACTCGTTCTGGGGAATCGTGTGGGCGCACCTCGGCGCCAACTCCATCGCCCTCAAGGTCATGCTGCTGACCCCCACCTTCCGCAACATGGATTCCTCTCTTGAGGAAGCGTCCCGTGTGGCGGGGGCCGGCCGCATGACCACCGTAGCACGCATCGTCGTGCCGGCGATGATGCCGGCGCTGATCGCGATCGTCCTCATGGCCATGATCCGCGCCATGCAGTCCTTCGAGATCGAGCTGGTGCTGGGCCCGCCGTTCGAGTTCTTCATCTACTCGACCAAGGTCTATTCGCTGATCGCCCAGGAGCCGCCGCAGTTCGGCGCGGCGTCTGCCTTAGCCACCCTCGGGCTCGCCGTCATCCTGCCGCTGATATTCGCCCAGCGCCACCTCACGCTGCGCCGCCAGTACACCACCCTCACAGGAAAGCTCCAGACCCAACCGGTGCGGCTCGGCCCCTGGCGGCTGCCGGTGTTCTTCGCCGTGCTGACGGTTGTGCTGCTGCTGACCGTCGTCCCGCTGGTGTTCGTGGCGCTCGCCTCCTTCATGAAGCTATTCGGTTTCTTCAACCTCCCCGATCCTTATACGCTTAACCACTGGATCATCGTGCTGAGGGACGCGGTGTTCGTGAAGGGACTCTGGAATACGCTGGTCATGGCCGTCGGCGCGGGCTTCTTCTCCGTGATCCTGTTCTCGCTGATCGCCTATTTCACCGTGCGGACCACGTTCAGGGCGCGGGCGCTGCTCGACTTCATCTCCTGGCTGCCGTTCGCGGTGCCGGGCCTCCTGTTCGGCGTCGGCCTGCTCTACGTGTTCCTGGAATCGCCGCTGTTCCGACCGCTCTACGGCTCCATGTTCCTGCTGGTCCTGGCCACCGTCATCAGCTCGATGACGCTAGGGACCCAGATCATCAAGTCCAACATGATGCAGCTCGGCCACGAGCTGGAGGAAGCCTCGCGCGTGACCGGGGCTACCTGGTGGTACACCTTCACCCGGGTGGTGCTGCCGATCATGATGCCGGTGCTCCTGCTGGTCGGCGTCATGAACTTCATCTCGGCGGCGCGCGACGTCGCCTCGGTGGCGCTGATCGCGACGGCGGAGACCAAGACCCTGGCGCTGCTGCAGCTCGACTTCATGGTGGAGGGACGCACCGAGCCGGCTGCCGTCGTTTCCCTGGTGGTCGTCGCCATGAGCACGGGGGTCGCGCTGCTCGCGCGCGCCCTGGGCCTGCGCATTGGAATCCGCAACTGAATCTCATCCATGTTGGCAATCCGATGGGCTGCCCGGCAACACCCACTTTGGTTGCGCGTTCCCTCGCTTCTTTTGGATTTAGACCAGATCTACTGCTCACGCGAGACACTTTTCGGTAATCGGGATTATGCGAAGACATTGGTTATCGAAAATCGTCCTACGAACTTCCAAACGCACGCTCGGGGTGGTTATGATCATTACGTAACTCCATAGAGCGTGATGGACGTCGCGAGCGACAAATCATCTGAGGCTGCCACGGGAATGCCCTCCTACTCAAAATCCCAGACTGAAAAGATCCGTGTGATATTTTCACGTGAGGTGAAAGGAATAGTACCCCCTAGCGACGACTTGACGAATGCGCTCCTTGATCTGATTTCTGCAACTGGTCGGGAGACGGAAGGAACGGAATACGAAGCCGCGTTTCGTAAGTATCTCGAGTCCATCATGATGACCGAATTGACTATGGCGGCCCGACGGAAATGGTCTGATCAAATTCGCCACGGGCTTATTAACAGACCACATCTGCTGCGCGGGATATCCAGCGGCGACCTGTCTGAACAGGAGTTAAGAGATGTCCAGGAGATGGCCCTCGAGCTCGCCTGCTACCACCATTCATATGTCCGGAAGGGGCAGCCTACCAAGCACCAACAAGATACATTGCTGATTGGGCTGGGCGATCTCTACGTCGAATTCGCACAACTCCACTGCGACCCCTACGAACTTCCCCACTCCAAGTACTCCCTGTTCATTTCCTTCGCATACGAAGCGCTGCAGCCGTTTTTCGCCAGGACCGAAGTAAGCCGGACCGCCCTTTCCCATCGCTGGCTGCGGCTCAAGGACGCCTACAGAACGGCACCCAAAACGACCCGTTTTCGACGCTGCCCCGATTAATGGGACCTATCCGGTCCCTTCACCGTCCGGCTACCTGGGCACCTAGCCGCCGGCGGTGACTTCCCACGTCATTCCCGGTCAGAAGGGTCGGGAGCGACATGCAGGATTGCCCGTCAGGCAAGAGACTCAACAAGGAGCCGAAACATCGGTTCCTGACCCCTGAGGGCGGCGAATTTGGCGCCCTCCAGGCGTTGGTCCGCCTCCTTGCCCGCCAGGCGGCCCTGGAATACTTCCGTCTTGAAGAAGCCTCCCTTGCCGCCCCTGGGTCAGGCCCAGCCGCGCCTTTGCGACGCGATCCGGAGGCACATCCGCCTAAATCTTCCCGAAAGCCGAGACCATGACTGACCAGCAGCCCGGGGGCCTAATCCGCCTCCTGAGCATCCAGACCGTGGCGAAGAACTTGGGCGTTTCGATTCGGACCGTCCGCCGCTGGATTGAGCTCGAAATGATCCCTGTCTACCGCCTCGGACGAACGGTCCGCATTTCTGCCGGTGATGTAGAGGTCTTCCTCGCAAGACACCGTTCTGAAACCAACAATAACAATGGCCGTAAATTGGAATAATGACGATGTATAACCGCTAGTGTGCGGATTTTTTTACTGACATTTTCATTATTTTATACTAGTGTCATCACGAGTCATCATGAGGCATAAAATGACAAACCTATCCCCGTCATTATCGACTACCAATGACAGCCCGAGCCTAGCCGACGTGCTCGACCGAATTCCCTCAATACCCGGCTCGTCCCAGGCAAGGCAGAATATGGCTTCCGCGATCCGGACCCTGGCCAAGGTCCTCGATCGCGACCCCTGCCAAATCCCTCTCTATGCACCGAGCTATCGGCAGCTCATCACCGAAGCCTCGCCCGGGGCAATTGTGCTTTCAGCCTCCCGCTGGCGAAACGTCCGCTCGGACGTAAATCGGGCCATCCGCCGCTCCGGCCTGTCTGTCGCCACCCCTCGAGCTCTTCTGCCCCTCACCTGCGAATGGGAAACGCTGGTTGAGCGCCTCAGTACCCGGACAGATCGCCACCTAGTGCGACGATTTGGCCGCTTTTGCAGCGGCCTGCAGCGTCAGCCGGATAATGTTGAAGGTACCCTGGTGGACTCCTACCTCGAAGATCTTCGGTTGAAGCAGTTGGCCCGGGACCCGGAACAATCTGTCCGAGCCATCCTGCGCGTCTGGAACGGAAAAATCGCCGGCGCCCTGTTGCCATCAGCACATTAGCTTCCGTCACGGACAAACCGCACCTCCTACGGCCCCTCCTGGGACGAGCTGCCGCCCGCTCTGCGGCGGGATGCAGAAGCGTACAGGGACGCATCAATCGCTCAGCCGGACTTCGATGCCCAGGAGTTTCGCAAGCCGATACATCCTTCCACGGCCCGTCAGCGTCACTCGATGCTCCGCCGCATCGCCGCCGCAGAGATCCTCTCCGGGGTTGATCCTCAGGAGCTTCACTCGCTGGCGGATCTCGTAGCCCCCGAACGGTTGAAGCATGCTCTGCAGTTCTTCTTCGACCGCAACGGCGGGAAACAGAGCGTCCAGGCCTTCGAAGCCGCCCTGCTCTGCCTTGGCATTGCACGGCACTGGGCTCGCCTGCCGGAGGACCAGGTCGGGCGTATCGCCAACTGGGTAAAGAAGCTCCGTCGCCCGAATACAGGTATGACGGAGAAGAACCGCGAACGCCTCCGGCAATTTACGTCGCGTGCTGTCATCCTCCGCATACTGCGCCTTCCGGACGATCTCGTCGCAAAAGCAGGGAAGATTCCGGCTGGCGTATCCTCCGCCCTCATGGCGCAGAAGGCGGTGGCGATCGCTCTCCTCACGACGGCGCCTATCCGGGTCGGCAATCTCGGAAAGCTGGACCGGCAGCAGCATTTCCGGCGGGCTTTCTCGATCACCGATCGCCGCCATCATCTCGTCATTCCTGCCGCTGAAGTGAAGAACGAAGTCGATCTCGAGTTTCCAGTGCCGAAGCGTGTGATGACCCTGATCGACCACTACATGAGGGTTTATCAGCCGCTGATCGGCAACGGCCGCGCCTCGTCACTCCTTTTCCCGGGTCGGAGCTCGGATCGGCCCAAGGAGCTCTCCGGTCTCCGGAACAGTATTCCCGCTGTTATCCTGAAGGAGACGGGCCTCCACATGAATGCTCACCTGTTTCGGCATTTTGCCGCCTATTTGTACCTAAAGGCTAACCCAGGACAGTACGAGGTGGTACGTCAGCTGCTGGGCCACCGGCGCATCGAAACCACCATAAATTTCTACGCCAGCTTCGAGACGGATGCGGCCATGCAGCAGTTCAACCAGGTCATCGAAGGCTACCGGGAGGAGGCACCCTGATGGCGAATCGCCGGCTACCTCTTGCGCTTCAACGGCTCCGGGACTGGACCGCTCACGATCAACAAGCGTGGAAGACGGCCTGCCGCGATGGCGGATTGTTCGATGAGACAGGCCCACTGGCTAAGTACCCCCCAGGTCGTCTCCGGATACTCGAAGCCGCCTATAGTCGCTGGTATACATATCTGGAGTGGTCCGGCGCGTCGGACCTTTCGCGAAGCGCCTGCGCATTTCTCGACGTGCGTCAGCTTAAATCCTTCGTATCCTTCCTTGACGGATACATCGCTCCCTGCTCCGTCGCGACTTATCTCGCAGACCTTCTGATCGTTGCCAGGGCACTTGCACCGGAACGAAACTTCCAGGATCTGGAACGGATTGCTGAATACTTTCGGCGTCATGGCCGACCAGTTCGGGAAAAGCGACTTCGGGTCGTCCCCATTCGCGATCTCTTCCACCTGGGGTTCAAGCTCATGGAGGGAGCAGGCTCAGTAGATGGCCCGCTTCGAAAGGTTCTTGCCTATAGGGACAGGCTCATGATCGCAATGCTGGCCGCCTGCCCTTTGCGAAGGAATAACTTCGCCGCCACAAAAATCGACAACCATCTGATCCTTACCGAAGCCGCCTTTCGGCTGGCCTTCGCCAAAGAAGAGGTCAAGAACCGGTTCCCTCTGGACTACCCGCTCCCCACATCGCTTTCCGGACCGATCGACCGCTATCTCGCGGAGCATCGTCCCCTGCTTCTTGCGCGTCGCCGCGACGCGAGCACGGGGACTTCGGATAAGGCATTCTGGATATCGCAAACAGGGACGCCTCTCCGACCGATCTCGTTCTGGATCAGGACCACCGCCCTGACCCGAAAGCACCTCGGCCAGGCGATCAACCCGCACCTCTTCCGGGACTGCGCCGCGACCTCGATCGCGATCGAGCTGCCGGCCCAGGTCGGCATCATTCGGCCCGTGCTCGGGCATACCAATGGCTTCACGGGTCAGCGATACTACAATCAGGCACGAACGCTGGAGGCCGCCAGAGCCTTTCAGGGTGCCGTAGACACCCTAATCAAGGGAGAGGTCGGATGACCCGCGCCGCCATATATGCCCGCTATTCCTCGGATAACCAGCGCGATGCCTCTATCGAGGACCAAATCAGGCTATGCCGCGAGAGGCTGCAGCGCGACGGCGCCGAATTGGCTCAAACCTACTCGGACCGGGCTATCAGTGGAGCAACTATGCTGCGCCCCGGCCTTCAGGGCCTTCTGGAGAACGCTCTGGCGGGCCGCTTAGAACTGGTCTACGCCGAAGCTCTTGACCGTATCAGCCGCGACCAGGCCGACGTAGCCACGGTCTACAAGCGCCTCAGCTTCGCGGGCGTCCAGATCATCACCGTCGCCGAGGGGCCGATCACCGAGCTTCACGTGGGGCTCAAGGGCACCATGAACGCGCTATTCCTCAAGGACCTCGCCCAGAAGACACGGCGCGGGCTCGAGGGCCGGGTCCGCCAGGGACGGTCCGGCGGGGGACGGTGCTACGGCTATGAGGTCGTGAAGGAGTTCGATGGCAATGGTGAACCCATCGCCGGCGGCCGCGCTATCAATGAAGTTGAGTCCGAGGTCGTGCGGCGCATTTTCAAGGAATACGCCTCCGGCTTTTCTCCTCGGCGCATCGCAGGAAGGCTCAATCAAGAAGGCGTTAAAGGGCCTCGCGGAGGCCCTTGGAATGCTTCCACGATCAACGGGAGCCGCCAACGGCGTAACGGGATCCTGAATAACGAGCTGTATCTCGGGCGCATCACCTGGAACCGACAACGCTTTCTGAAAGACCCACTATCAGGAAAGAGGGTTTCTCGGCCCAACCCTGAGGCGGAATGGGGCACCTGCAGCGTCCCCGCTCTCAGGATCATTGATGATGACCTGTGGGGACGAGTTCAGGCCCTCAAGGCACGTTATTCGTCTCAGTCTGGTGACAAGAGGCAGCCCAAAAAGCGGCTGCTCTCTGGGCTCGTAAAATGCGGCTCCTGTGGCGGCAGTATGACTATCGCGCGGCGCGACCGGTATTACTGCGCTGCCCGA
This sequence comes from Alphaproteobacteria bacterium, assembly GCA_009380075.1. Lineage (GTDB taxonomy): Bacteria > Pseudomonadota > Alphaproteobacteria > SMXQ01 > SMXQ01 > WHSO01. The sequence goes on from WHSO01000074.1 coordinate 15,246, forward strand.
CAGGAGCGCGGCACCTGCACAGCCAATCACGGGATACATGTTCGTGAGCTGGAGGATAGAGTCCTCAATGGGTTACGCGACATTCTTATTGGAAATGAAGAGCTCCTGGGAGTTTTCACCCAGGAATTTAAGAAAGAGCTTAAGCGCCTCCGCCAAGAGCGAGGACGCCACAGGAGGGCTCAAGACAACGAGCTTGCGGAAATAGAACGAGGGATCGACCGTTGCGTAGAATACATCACATCTGACGATGGTGCCTCCACGGCCGTAAGAGACCGACTACGCCAACTCGAAGCTCGCAAGCGCGACCTGGGAGCAGTGCGGGGCCGGCTTCATGACGCGAGCGTCGAAATCCACCCAAATTTTCCGGAAATTTACCGTAAGAAGGTTTCTGAGCTGAGCAGTTTGCTCGAGGATGAAGCGACGCGCCTCCAGGCGATTGAGGTGGTTCGCTCGCTGATTGAGCATATAGCGGTCTTACCTGGAAAAAAGAGAGGCAAATGCGAGGTCCAATTGACGGGGGCACTCGCCGCAATCCTCGACTTTGCCCATAAAAAAACGACCGCCCCCCGCGATGCGGAGGACGGTACGTTCTTGATGGTTGCGGGGGCAGGATTTGAACCTGCGACCTTCAGGTTATGAGCCTGACGAGCTACCGGACTGCTCCACCCCGCGTCAAAGGGTCACCGTCCTGAGGAAACGATGAAGGGCGGCCGTGGCCGCCCCCGTGCTCGGATAGGATCATCGTGGGATGTTCGACCCGCCTGCGGGACACGTGCGCTTTGAAGGCCTGGCAGCGACCTACTCTCCCGTGCCTTAAGACACAGTACCATCGGCGCTGAGGGTTTTCACGGCCGAGTTCGGGATGGGATCGGGTGTAAGCCCCTCGCAAGGGCCACCAGGCCGTCAAAACGCACATGACCCGCCCCGGTCGCCCGGGGGCAAATTCACGTTCTTCGCTTGCCGCCGTCGCAGCGGGCTTGCCGCTGCGCAGGACGAAATGCAAATCAAGCCGCTCGAGGGATTAGTACCGGTTAGCTTCATGCGTTGCCGCACTTTCACACCCGGCCTATCAACGTGATGGTCTGTCACGCCTCTCAAGGGAGAACTGGTTTCGAGGAAGGTTTCCCGCTTAGATGCTTTCAGCGGTTATCCTGTCCGTACATAGCTACCCGGCGATGCGGCTGGCGCCACAACCGGTACACCAGAGGTACGTCCACCCCGGTCCTCTCGTGCTAAGGGCAGATCCTCTCAATTCTCCGACACCCACGGCAGATAGGGACCGAACTGTCTCACGACGTTCTAAACCCAGCTCACGTACCACTTTAATCGGCGAACAGCCGAACCCTTGGGACCTGCTCCAGCCCCAGGATGTGATGAGCCGACATCGAGGTGCCAAACGACCCCGTCGATATGAACTCTTGGGGGTCA
>WHSO01000130.1 GCA_009380075.1 Alphaproteobacteria bacterium
CAGCGCCCGGGTGTCCCGGCGGCGCCGGCGGCACCCACGTCGGGCGCGCCCGCGGCACCCGGCGCGCCGAGCGGGGGCAAGCCGGTGATCACCGGCCCACGCGTCGATATCGGCAGCAAGAGCCTCCGCGGCTCCATTGCGCTGACCGGCGGCGCCATCGACGACATCGTGCTGAAAGGGTATCGCGAGACCCTCAAGCCGGAATCCGAAAACATCCGCCTGTTCGCGCCGTCGGGCGGGTCCGGCGCCTATTATGCCGAACACGGCTGGTTCGCGACCGACCCGCAGGTCAAGGTGCCTGGGCCCGATACGCAATGGACCGCGTCGAGCGGGACGCTTGCGCCCGGCAAGCCGGTGACGCTGACCTGGGACAACGGCGCGGGGCTGCGCTTCATGCGCACCTACGCGGTGGACGACAACACCATGTTCACCGTAACCCAGCGGGTCCAGAACACCGGCACTGCGGCGGTGACGCTGGCGCCCTACGCGCTGGTCAACCGCACCGGCACACCCACCACCCAGGGCTTCTACATCCTGCACGAAGGTCCCCTCGGCGTGTTCAACGGCACCCTCGAGGAATACGGTTACGACGACGTGGCGGAAGCCAAGCAGATCGCCAAGACGTCGACCGGCGGCTGGATCGGCATTACCGACAAGTACTGGCTGGCGGCGCTGGTGCCGGCCACCGACGCCAAGATCAACGCCCGCTTCCTGCACTGGCGCGCCGGCAACCAGGACAAGTACCAGGTCGATTTCTCCGGCGAGGCGCGCGCGGTGCCGCCCGGCGGCAGCGCCGACGCCACAAGCTACCTGTTTTCCGGCGCCAAGGAAGTGCGCGTGCTCGACGGCTACTCCGAATCCCTCGGCATCAAGAACTTCGACCTCGCCATCGATTTCGGCTGGTTCTACTTCCTGACCAAGCCGTTCTTCTACCTGCTCGACATCCTGTCGGGGTACCTCGGCAATTTCGGGCTCGCGATTCTCGCGGTTACCGTGCTGGTGAAGCTGCTGTTCTTCCCGCTCGCCAACAAGTCCTACAAGTCGATGAGCGCGATGAAGCAGCTCCAGCCCAAGATGGCGGAGATCAAGGAGCGCTTCGGCAGCGACAAGCAGCGCATGAATCAGGAGGTGATGGAGCTCTACCGGCGCGAAAAGGTGAACCCGGCATCGTCCTGCCTGCCCATCGTCATTCAGATCCCGGTGTTCTTCGCGCTCTACAAGGTGCTGTTCGTGTCGATCGAGATGCGCCACGCGCCGTTCTACGGCTGGGTCAAGGACCTGTCGGCGCCGGACCCGACGAGCTTCATCAACCTGTTCGGCCTGCTGCCCTTCGCCGTGCCCGATTTCATCCCGCATTTCATCTCCATCGGCGCCTGGCCGATCATCATGGGCGTGCTGATGTTCCTGCAGATGAAGCTGAACCCGCCGCCGCCCGACCCGGTGCAGGCGCGGATCTTCATGCTGATGCCGGTGTTTTTCACCTTCATCATGGCGCCCTTCCCGGCGGGACTGGTGATCTACTGGGCATGGAACAACCTGCTGTCCATCAGCCAGCAGTGGTACATCATGAAGCGGATGGAGAAGGCGTCGGGGAAGACGCCGGGGAAGGCGTCGGGAAAGGCGCCGGGCAAGTAGCCCGGCCGCGCGACGCCGATGCCGATCCCTTCCGCACCGGCCGGGGACGCCGCCACGGACGCGATCGAGGCGGGACGCCGGCTGTTTGCAGGTCCTTGCGTCTTCATCGCCGGGGCCGCCAACCGTGACAGCCTGCCCGCCCACGGCCTCACCGAGGTCGCCTTCGCCGGGCGCTCCAACGTCGGCAAGTCGAGCCTCCTCAACGCCGTGACAGGACGGCGCGACCTCGCCCGCACCTCTTCGACGCCCGGGCGCACACAGCAGATCAATTTCTTCGACCTCGGCGGCCGGCTGATCCTGGTCGACCTGCCCGGCTACGGCTATTCCCGCGCGGGAAAAAAGACCGCGCGCGACTGGACCCGGCTGGTCCAGCTCTATCTGCGCGGGCGGGCGACGCTGCGCCGGGTCATGGTGCTGGTGGACGCGCGCCGCGACCTCGGCCCCGCCGACCGCGAGGTGATGGACGGGCTCGACGCCGCCGCCGTCAGCTACCAGGTCGTCCTGACCAAGGCCGACAAGGCGGGAACGGACGCGGATTCCGCCGCGGTCGTCGCCCGCCGCGTCGCCGGGGACATCAAGGCGCGTCCGGCTGCGCACCCCGACGTGCTGGTGACATCGTCGGCCGACGGCACCGGGATCGACGAGCTCCGTGCCGTCCTGGCGGCTCTGGCCGAGCCGGAACAATTGGGCTAAAGTCCGCGCGCCATGAGCGACAAGAAACTCGTCCCGCACCCAAGCTGGCTCGAAAAGGCGAGGACCCTGTCCGAGGCGCTTCCCTACATGAAGCGCTATGCCGACGAGACCTTCATCATCAAGTACGGTGGCCACGCCATGGGCGAGGACGAATTGTCCCGCGCCTTCGCTTCCGACATCGTGCTGATCAAGCAGGTCGGCATCAATCCGGTGGTGGTGCACGGCGGCGGGCCGCAGATCGGCCAGATGCTGGAGCGTCTCAAGATCAAGAGCTCGTTCATCGACGGGTTGCGGGTGACCGACCGCGAGACGGTGGAGATCGTGGAGATGGTGCTGTCGGGCTCCATCAACAAGCAGATCGTCACCATGATCAACGAATTCGGCGGCAACGCCATCGGCCTGTCGGGCAAGGACGGCGGCCTGATCCGCGCCGAGAAACTGCGCCGCCGCCAGCGCGTGACCGACAGCAACATCGAGAAGATCCTCGATCTCGGCTTCGTCGGCGAGCCGACGCGCATCAACCCGCACCTGCTCGAAACCTTCGAGGAATCCGACATCATCCCGGTGATCGCGCCGATAGGCGTCGGCTCGCGCGGCGAGACCTACAACATCAACGCCGATACCGCGGCGGGCGCCATCGCCGTCGCCGCCGGCGCGACCCGCCTGCTGCTGCTCACCGACGTGCCCGGCGTGATGGACAAGGACGGCAACGTGATCAAGGAGCTGACGGCCGGCGAAGCGCGCCGCCTGATCGCCGACGGCACCATCCACGGCGGCATGATCCCGAAGGTGGAGACCTGCCTGCACGCGGTCGAGAACGACGTCGATGCCGCCGTCATCATCGACGGCACGGTGCCCCACGCCCTGCTGCTCGAGATTTTCACCGACGCCGGTGTCGGCACCCTGATCAGCGCCGCCTGAGGCACCGGCCCAGGCCGGAACCTGAAGGACTCAGCGGGTTTTGGGCCCGCCCCTTGCCTCGGGCGCTTCCTCACCCCACTCTAGAGCGTTCTGCATTTAGGTTGACGCATATCCGGCATTTTTGAGGTAATTGGCGCACTCCTGTGCTGAGAAGGCGTCGAGGCCCTGTCCGATGCGGTCCGAGAGGTTTTCGACGGTCCGTTCGGCGGCGTTGCGGAGC
>WHSO01000123.1 GCA_009380075.1 Alphaproteobacteria bacterium
CTGCTCCGCAACGCCGCCGAACGGACCGTCGAAAACCTCTCGGACCGCATCGGACAGGGCCTCGACGCCTTCTCAGCACAGGAGTGCGCCAATTACCTCAAAAATGCCGGATATGCGTCAACCTAAATGCAGAACGCTCTAAAGGCCCATTCCGAAACTCGTCATGCCCCGGCTCGTCCGGGGCATCTACCTGCCTTGGCGCAGCCCGCTTCGGCGGGGGAAGGAAGGTGGATCGCCCGAATAAATCGGGCGATGACGAACTGTTGGTGTGGGCGGACCGCTCAGAACAGCAGCGTCCGCGCCCACAGCGCGGTGATGAGGCTGATGGTCAGGTTGATCACCGTGACCATGATCGCCTCGCCGGCGCCGGTGTTGAGCGACACCCGGATGACGTACCAGTGATAGAACAGCACGCCGACGAAGATGGCGATGGGGATGAGCGCCAGCACGCCGCCCGGCGCGAGGCTCGCCAGCAGTGCGCCCGGCACCATGACCGCAGCCTCGATCACCTTGGCCCAGTTGAGCGCGACGATGAGGCGGAAATACGCGTCACGCTTGCCGAGCCACTGGCAGACATAGATGGCGGCAAGAGGGAAGGCGAACCAGTCGATGATGTAGGCGATGGTCTCGACCAGCAGCACGCCGGGCACGTTGACCTCGCCGGGATAGTCGGCGACAGCGAGCAGGACCAGGGCGGCGAAGCCCGGCAGGGCGAAGAAGGCGGCGCTGAAGGAGCGCCAGAAGCCGTCGATGCCGGTATCGAAATACGCCAGCCCGCCGGGGTCGCCGCGCGCCAGGCGCCAGGCGCCGTAGAGTCCCTTCGCCGCCTCGCCCATGGTGATCACGACGCTGTCCTCCGGATACGGGTACGGGGTGACGGGCCCGACGGGGGCCCGCGGCGCGGCGGGACGGTTGGTTCCGTCCCAGGCCGCTCGGGGACGCGCGCGGAATTTCCTCAGCCGCGCACGAAATAGGATTCCAGCACGTCCGCGTAAATATCGGCAAGCGCCTCGATGTCCTTCACCGCCTGGCGCTCGTCGGCCTTGTGCATGGTCGCGCCGACCAGGCCGAATTCGGCGCAGGCGCAGGCGTGATGGATGTAGCGCGCATCGGACGTGCCGCCGGTGGTGGACATATCCGGGGTCACGCCTGTCACCTTCCGGACCGCGTCGGCGACGATATGGGCGAGGCGTCCAGGTTCGCACAGGAAGGCCTCGCCGTTGTCCTGCTGGCGAAATTCGTAGTCGCCGCCCACCTTGTCGAATTCGGCGCGAATCCACGCGCCGAGGCTCGCCTGGGTATGGCGGTCGTTGAAGCGGATGTTGAAGGTTGCCCTGGCCATCGCCGGGATGACGTTGGTCGCCGGGTTGCCGACGTCGATGGTGGAGACGACGAGGGACGAGGGTTGGAAGTGTTCCGTGCCGTCGTCGAGCGGCCGCGCCGTCAGCGCGCCCAGCATCTTCAGCAGTCGGTCGATGGCGTTGTCAGCGAGGTGCGGATAGGCAGTGTGCCCCTGGGTGCCATGGACGGTGAGGTAGCCGACCAGGCTGCCGCGCCGGCCGATCTTCATCATCTCGCCCAGCCGCGTCGGGTTGGTCGGCTCGCCCACCAGGCATTCGGTCAGGGTCTCGCCCTGTTCCTTGAGCCAGCCCAGCATCTTGCGGGTGCCGTTGATGCCGACGCCTTCCTCGTCGCCGGTGATGAGCAGCGAGATCGAGCCGCCGAAGTCCTTGCCACGTGACTCGGTAAAGCGGGTGACGGCGGCGACGAAGGCGGCGATGCCGGCCTTCATGTCCGACGCGCCACGGCCGTAGAGCACGCCGTCGATGACCTCGGCGGCAAAGGGATCGACGGTCCAGTTGGCGGGATCGCCAACCGGCACCACGTCGGTATGTCCGGCGTAGCAGAAATTGGGTTCCGCCGTGCCGAGGCGGGCGTAGAGGTTGTCGACCGTCGCCGTGCCGTCCTGGGAAAAGGGCAGGCGGGTGCATGTGAAGCCGAGGCTTTTCAGCGCCTCCTGCAGCACGTCGAGCGCGCCTTCGTCCTTCGGCGTCACCGAGGGGCAGCGGATCAGGCGCCGGGCGAGGTCGAGGGGCTGGGCGAGGGCGCTCGGCATCGGTGGGTCAGTCCCGGAGCAGCTCGTTGATCGAGGTCTTGGAACGCGTGCGCTCGTCGACGCGCTTGACGATCACCGCGCAGTAGAGGGAAGGGCCCGGTTGCCCGTTCGGCAGCGGCTTGCCCGGCAGGGTGCCCGGCACCACCACGGAGTACGCGGGCACGCGGCCGATCAGCACCTCGCCGGTGTCGCGGTTGACGATCTTGGTGGAGGCGCCGAGGAACACGCCCATGCTCAGCACCGAGCCTTCCTCCACCACCACGCCCTCGGCCACTTCCGAGCGCGCGCCGATGAAGCAGTTGTCCTCGATGATGACCGGGCCGGCCTGCAGCGGCTCGAGCACGCCGCCGATGCCGACGCCGCCCGACAGGTGGCAATTGGCGCCGATCTGGGCGCAGGAACCGACGGTCGTCCAGGTATCGACCATGGTACCCTTGCCGACATGGGCGCCGAGGTTGACGAAGCTCGGCATCAGCACCGCCCCCGGCGCGATATAGGCCGAGCGCCGCACGACGCAGTTGGGCACCGCGCGGAAGCCGGCCTTGCGGAAATCGGCGTCGGTCCAGCCGGCGAACTTGGACGGGATCTTGTCGAACCACGGGCTGGGCCCGCGCGTGGCGTCCTCGGGCCCGCCCGGGATCGGCGCCATGTCGTAGAGCCGGAAGCTGAGCAGCACCGCCTTCTTCGCCCACTGGCGGACGGTCCAGGCGCCGTCGATCTTCTCAGCGACGCGCAGGCTGCCCGAGTCGAGGGCGTCGAGCGCCGCCTCGATGGCGTCGCGTTCCTTGCCTTTCGTGGCGGGACCGATGCCGTCGCGTTTGTCCCAGGCGGCGTCGATGACGGCTTCGAGGTCTGAAATGGCCATGGCTCCCGGATCGGATGTTGTGGCGGATGCGGTGCGCCGGCCGGACGGACCAGCGCGGGGGGCGGGCGCCAAGATGGGGGAGAGCGCGGCCGTAGTCAACCTCGGGGACCGGGCGCGGCGGCCGCGCCGCGGGCCGGTTTCAGCCGTCGCGGGCGGGTCGCGCGAGGCTCCGCAGGAACGCCGCGAGGTCGTCGGCGACGTGGTGCACGTGTGGCGCGGCATCGTCGTTGTCGACGCCGTCCTCGCCGGGCCGGATCAGCACCGTCGCCATGCCGCGCGCATGGGCGGGGGCGAGGTTGGCGGCGGTGTCCTCGAACAGCACCGTGCCCGCGGGCACGATCCCGTGCGCCGCGATGAAACGGTCGTAGGTTTCCTCTTCGGGCTTGGGCACGTAAAGCGCGTCGTGGATGTCGAAGATGGCGTCGAAATGGCGGTCGATACCGAGGCGGCGGATCACCGCCTCGGCGTGCGCGCGGCTGGCGTTGGTGAAGATCACCTTGCGCCCTTCGATCCCTGCAAGCGCGGCGTCGAGCAGCGGCGCCGGGTCCATGACGGCGAGGTCGATGTCGTGGACGAAATCGAGATAGGCGCGCGGGTCGACGCCGTGATTGACCATCAGGCCCCGTAGTGTCGTGCCGTAGGTGCGGAAGTAGTCCTTCTGGATCTTGCGCGCCGCCGTGGCGTCGAGGCCCAACATGCCGGCGATGTACTCGCCCATGCGCCGGTCGATCTGGTGGAACAGGTCGCAGGTCGCCGGATAGAGCGTGTTGTCGAGGTCGAACACCCAGGTGTCGACATGGGCAAGGGCGGCGGCGACGTTCGAGGACGCTGGCTTATCGGGCATATCGGTCGTCATGGTCACTAGAATACGTTTCACGAAAGCTGGAGCAAATTAACAGATCGTCATCGCCCGGTTTATCCGGGCGATCCATGGATGCCCCGGACAAGCCGGGGCATGACGATTCAATGTTGGGGCAACACACTCTAGAGCATTGTGTGAATAGATTGAATCGCTGGGGGATTCCCAAATCGTCGTGTTTGTGATTCAAGGTTCCGGCTGGGTAAAGGAGGCCAGCCGGGATGGCGAAGGCTTACTCGCAGGATTTACGGGATCGGGTGATCGGA
>WHSO01000119.1 GCA_009380075.1 Alphaproteobacteria bacterium
CGATCGAGGTCCCGTGCGGCCATTCCATATGGCCGACATAGGCGAAGTCGCCGTCGATCCGGACCTGGCCGCCGCCGGGGCAGTCAAGGTAGCCGACGGGCTTTATGCCGTGTGCGTTCATGGGCCGACCTTATTGCCTTTTCGCCGGTCGCGAAACAGGCCCGCCACTGAAAAAGCGCCCGCGGGCGGCAGGCGGGACGATAAGGCCGGAGGGGGGAAGCCGGTTCGCCCTGCCGCCGCCCGCGGGCAGCCTCGGACGTCCCGAGAACCCTTGGGCTGCGCGCCGATCGCTGCGGATCAGAACACCAGCACCTCCTTGAACAGCACGCCCTCGATCGGCGTGTCCTCGCCGGCGGCCTTCTGCACGCCTTCCTGCAGCGCGTCGCGCAGCTGGTTCAGGCTGCTCGCGCTGTTGAGGTCCTGACCGTCCAGCGCGCTCAGATCGTTGGCGAGGCGGTTGATGATGCTGGACAGGCGTTCCTGCACCGCGGCGACGTTGTCCTGGCTCGACAGCTCCAGCCCCAGCCGCATCTTCACCACCTTGGTGCCGGTCTTGTCTTTGTAGTTGGTGGTCACCGGCGGCAGGTCGTAGACGACCAGATCCCCGCCGCTGCTGCGTCCCTTGCTCGCCACGGTGGTTTCCAGGTTGCCGTTGCCCCAGTACATCGCCAACCCGACATTGCCGCCGAGGCTGACCAGCAGCCCCAGGATCAGCATCCAGGCCCGGGTGTCGAGCCCGCCCTTTTCCGCCTCGGCGAGGCGCGCCGAGGCGGCCACGGAGCCGCTCCCGGCGGACTCCTTCTTCTTCTGCAGCCGCGCGTTGAAGACCTTGTCGTCCTGCTTGAAGTAGCTGAAGATCGTCTTCTCGCGGAAAAGCCCCTGGTCCTCGTCGTAGGTCTCCTCGACCACCTTCACCCCGGCGATGTTGCGGTCGCCGGCAAGGGTATTGGCGACGGCCAGCGCCTCCTCGTTGCTGTTGCAGCGGGAATCGGTGGTCCAGCGTCCATCCTTGAAGGTGCGGATCTCGAATGTGTTCATGACACTCACCCTGGGGCACGGCCGTCGTGCATCCTTCAGGAACTGTTATAATAATTAAAACAGTAACTGTCAATCAAAACTGGCCGTAAATATGTATTCAATACCGATGTATTTAATAATTAAATAAACAGAAATAAGTATAAAATTTTAGGCGAATCCCTCCGCGCCGGCTTGCCCCGCGCCGCGCCGCGGGATAGGACAGGGTCCGGCTTTCCGAGGCACCGGCCCGAAGATGACGACAGACGACAGCGAAGCGGTTCTCGAATTCTGGTTCGGGCGGCCGGGCGATCCCGGCTATGGTGGGTACCGCGACGAATGGTTCCGCCGCAGCGACGCGTTCGACGCGGAAATCCGCGACCGCTTCGACGCCCTGCACGCGCGCGCGGCCGCAGGCGAGCTCGACGACTGGATCGAGACGCCGCGCGGCGCGCTGGCGCTGGTCATCCTGATGGACCAGTTCTCGCGCAACCTGCGGCGCGATTCCGCCGCTGCCTTAGCCAACGATGCGAAGGCGCTGGAAGTGGCGAAGGACGCGATCGACCGCGGTCACGACCGCGCCGTGGAGCCGGTGCAGCGGCATTTCTTCTATCTGCCGTTCGAGCACAGCGAAAATCTGGCGGAACAGGAGCGCGGCGTCACGCTGATCGAGGCGATGCCGCCTCATGACAGCAAGACGGAGTCGGTGCAGTACGCCCTGCGGCACCGCGACGTGATCGCGCGGTTCGGCCGGTTCCCGCACCGCAACGGCGTGCTGGGCCGGCAGTCGACGGACGAGGAGCGCGCCTTCCTTGCCGAGCACGAGAGAGGGTTCTGAGCGATGGCGGAGCGCGTCGACTGCGTGGTGATCGGCGCCGGGGTGGTGGGGCTCGCGGTCGCCCGGCGGCTCGCCATGGCGGGGCGCGAGGTGATCGTGCTGGAAGCGGCGGACACCATCGGCACCGAAACCAGCTCGCGCAACTCGGAGGTCATTCACGCCGGCATCTACTATCCCAAGGACAGCCTGAAGGCGCTGTTCTGCGTCGACGGCAAGCGCCAGCTCTACCGGTTCTGCGAGGAGCACGGTGTCGAGCACCGTCGCATCGGCAAGTACATCGTCGCTACCGCCGACGACCAGAGGGCGGAGCTGGGGCGGCTCAAGACCGCGGCCGCGGCCAACGGGGTGAACGACCTGGAATGGCGCACCGCCGCAGACGTGCGCGCGATGGAGCCCGCGGTATCATGCGTCGGTGCGCTGTGGTCGCCGTCCACCGGCATCGTCGACAGCCACGGGCTGATGCTTGCCTATCAGGGCGATCTCGAGGACAGCGGCGGCTTCATCGCCTTCCAGTCTCCGGTCGTCGGCGGCCATGTGCGCGAGGACGGTATCGAGCTGGAGGTCGGCGGCCCCGACCCGTCGCGCATCCATGCCGGGCTGGTGGTGAATTCCGGCGGGCTGCACGCGCAGAAGATCGCGGCCATGATCATCGGCATCCCGTCGAATGCGATCCCGCCCTGCTATTACGCCAAGGGCAACTATTATTCCCTGGTCGGGCGGCCGCCCTTCAAGCACCCGATCTACCCGGTGCCGGAGAAGGCCGGTCTGGGGGTCCACGTGACGGTCGATCTCGGGGGCCAGGTAAGGTTCGGCCCGGATGTGGAATGGATCGAGGAGATCTATTACGACGTCGATCCGGCCCGCGCCGAGGTGTTCTACGACGCGGTCAGGCGCTACTATCCCGACCTCGCGGACGGCGCGATCACGCCGGGCTACTCGGGCATCCGGCCGAAGCTGCAGGCGCCGGGCGAGCCGGCCCGCGACTTCATGGTGCAGGGGCCGGAGGGCCATGGCGTTGCCGGGCTGGTCAACCTTTTCGGCATTGAGTCTCCGGGCATGACGGCTTCTCTTGCCATCGCGGATCGGGCGGCGGCGCTGCTCGACATCCAATAGCGCCACATTCTCGCCCGATTGCCAGAGTTGTCTTGACATTAGGGCGGCGAACCTCCAAATCATGGCACGCCTGAATTCGGGGGATCGCCAAAAAGGGATAGATTAGAATAGTTTAAAGCGCAATTGCCCCCCTCGATTCAGGATTATCCGGCAGTGCTGCCGGCGCCCGGAGGCGCCGTGGCCGGCGAGACGACCGGGAGGTGGGGCACGGGGAGAGGGAGACATCGCACGATGACTCAGATGCTGGAGATCGAAGGGCTGACCAAGCGCTTCGGCTCTTTGACGGCGGTAAACGGCATCAGCTTCTCGGTGGACCGGGGAGAGGTGCTCGGCTTTCTGGGACCGAACGGCGCCGGCAAGACCACCGCGATGCGGATGGTGACGGGCTTCCTGCCGCCGACCGCCGGCCGTGTGCTGGTCGAGGGTTTCGATGTCGCGACCGATCCGATCGAGGTGAAGAAGCGCATCGGCTATCTGCCCGAGGGCGCGCCGCTGTACGAGGACATGACGCCGCTGGAGCTCCTCGGCTTCATCGCCGATGTGCGCGGGCTGAGCGGCGCGGGCAAGGGCCGGGCGATCGACCAGGCGGCGGAGCGGATCAATATCCGCCATGTGCTGCGCCAGTCCATCGGCACGCTGTCCAAGGGCTTCAAGCGCCGCGTCGGCATCGCCCAGGCCATCCTGCACGACCCGGACATCCTCATTCTCGACGAACCCACGGACGGGCTCGATCCGAACCAGAAGCACGAGGTGCGCCGCCTCATCAACGAGATGGCGCCCAACAAGGCGATCGTCATTTCCACCCACCTGCTGGAAGAGGTGGAGATGGTGTGTTCGCGCGCCATCGTCATCGCCCGGGGCCGCATCGTTGCCGACGGCACCCCGGCCGATCTGGAGGCGCGTTCCCGCCATCACAACGCGGTCGTCATCCGCCTGCCGGTCGAACAGGCAGACGCCTGCCGCGGCCGAATTTCCGCGGTGGAAGGAGTCTCGTCGGTCGAGACGGTTTCCGACGGAAGCGGCGCGACGCGGCTGATCGCGTTTTCGCAGTCGGGGGGGGTGATCGTCGACCGGGTCAGCGCCCAGCTCCGCGGCAGCGAATTCCGGATCGACGAGCTGCGCGTCGAGCGCGGCCGGCTCGACGACGTGTTCCGCGAGCTCACCACGGCGGCGTAGGGGAATTTCAGCATGAGCACCACCCTCGCCATATGCCGGCGTGAAGTCAGGGCGTATTTCACGACCCCGCTGGCTTACGTGTTCATCGTCGTCTTCGTGGCGCTCAACGGCGCGACGGCGTTCTATTTCGGCAATCTCTTCGACCGCGGCCAGGCCGACCTGCAGCCGCTCTTCGGTTTCCAGCCGTGGCTCTACCTGATCCTGGTGCCCGCGGTCGCGATGCGGCTGTGGGCGGAGGAGCGCAAGGCCGGCACGCTGGAAATGCTGATGACCCTGCCGGTGTCCACCACCGAGGCCGTGTTCGGCAAGTTCCTCGCC
>WHSO01000118.1 GCA_009380075.1 Alphaproteobacteria bacterium
CCGCCGCTAGCCGCTCGACCGCCTCGGCCACGACCTCGGGATCGGGGTGCATGTGCCCGACTTTGGGCTGGTACATAGCCGAGGTCTCGTAGGGCTGGTTGGCCATGTGCTCGACCTTCTGCAGGTCGTAGGGAATGCCCAGCACCACCGGCTGTCTCTCGTACTTGGCGATGTGGAAGGCCTCGCGCACGTAATCCATCATGCGCGGTACGCTGTGCGCGGCGATGTAATGCGCCCCGGTCGCCGTCACCAGCGGCGCCTGGTCGATCGCCTGATTGTAGAACTTGACGTTGATCGGCGCCTCGCCGGCGAACACCACCATCGGCAGGCGGGCGCGAACCGCGGCCGGTAGCGCCGTCATCACCTGGGTCACGCCAGGGCCGCAGGTGACAGAGGCAACGGCGATCTTGTTGGTAGCCACGTTGTAGGCCGTCGCCGCCGCCACGGTCACGTGCTCGTGCCTGACGTGGACGGTATGGACGCCCGGCAGTCTGGCAAAGGCGGTGGACCAGTGCATGTTGCCGTCGCCCATCAGGACGAACTGCGTGTCGACTCCCTCCGCAAGGAAGGCTTCGGCAAGGGCTTCGTAGAGTTTGGGCATGGGCGCGGTACCCTTCGGTGGAGGCCCGCCGAGGGCACCCTTGCCGCCGTTGCAACAAATGGGATTCGGCATGTCCCGCTGGCGGCTTCAGGAAAACGATTACATCAGACTTGCGCGCAGGAGGAAGGGGGTATCCTTTCTGCCGCGCAAGAGGCCGTTACTGTATTCGCTCTGTGTCATGCCGGTGTGGGGCCGGGTCAGCGCGGCCTTAGCAGCACATGCCGCTTACGGCCGAGCGAGAGCTTGAGCACGCCTTCGGGGGTCAGGTCGCGCGAGGTCAGCGTCATCTTCTCATCCGTGACGGCGGCGTCGTTCACCCGTAGCCCGCCGCCCTTGATCTGCCGGCGCGCCTCGCTGGTCGAGGCGACGAGGCCGGCGTGGACGAAGGCGTTAAGCGCGCCGAGGCCCGCGTCCAGTTCCGCCGTCTCGACCTCCATCGTCGGCAAGGTCTCCGCCAGCGCACCTTCCTCAAACGTCCGCCGCGCCGTACCGGCAGCCTCCTCGGCGGCGGCGCGGCCGTGCACCATGGCGGTCGCTTCGGTGGCGAGCACCTTCTTGGCCTCGTTCAGCTCCTGGCCGCGCAGCGAGGCCAGCCGTCCGATTTCGGGAAGCGGCAGGACCGTGAACAGCTTCAGGAACCGCGCGACGTCGCCGTCCTCGGTGTTGCGCCAGAATTGCCAGTAGTCGTACGGGCTCACCATATCGGCATTGAGCCACACCGCGCCGGCGGCGGTCTTTCCCATCTTCGCGCCGGACGATGTGGTGATCAGCGGCGAGGTCAGCGCGAACAGTTGCGCGCTCATCAGCCGGCGGCCGAGGTCGATGCCGTTGACGATGTTGCCCCACTGGTCGGACCCGCCCATCTGCAACGCGCAGCCGTAACGCTTGTGCAACTCGACGAAGTCGTACGCCTGCAACACCATGTAGTTGAATTCCAGGAACGAGAGTTCCTGCTGCCGCTCGAGCCTGAGCTTCACCGAGTCGAACGCGAGCATGCGGTTGACCGAGAAATGCCGGCCGACGTCGCGCAGGAAGTCGACGTAGTTGAGGTCGTTCAGCCAGTCGGCGTTGTTGGCCATGACCGCGTCGCCCGGCCCGTCGCCGAACGTCAGGAAGCGCGAGAACACGGCTTTGATGCCGGCAAGGTTCTCGTTGATGATCTCGTCGGTGAGCAGGCGGCGGCTTTCGTCCTTGCCCGAGGGGTCGCCGACCCGCGTCGTGCCGCCCCCCATGAGCGCGATCGGGCGGTGGCCGGTCTGTTGCAGCCAGTACAGCATCATGATCGGCAACAGAGAGCCGACGTGCAGCGAGGGCGCCGTGCAATCGAATCCGATATAGGCGGTCAGGCGCGAGGAACCGGCCCGAGCATCGAGCGCTTCGGGCTCCGAGACTTGGTGAATGAAGCCCCGGTCCGCCAAAACCTGAAGAAAATCGGACTTGTAGGCGCTCATTTACGCACTCGTCAGATAGCCAGTCGCCCAAATGGCGCCGGTGGTGTAACAGGTTCCAAGGCGGATTCAACCAAGGGGCGGGAAATTGGGCAATCTGCCCGCCATCGGGCTGATGAGCGGGACCTCGCTCGACGCAATCGGTTGGTCGGCGGACGCGATCGAGGCGCAGGCTTTTGCTTATCTGGCCGTACTGACGCTGCGCGGGCTGCCGCTCACCTTCCCAACCCCCACGGGCGCCCCGGAATCGATGCCGCGTGGACTGGTCGCGCGGCCGCGTTCGGGTCCGTGGTCCGTACCGCGGGATCGCAAGGCCGGTTGATCAGGCGGCCCCGGCTTTGCGGCCGCCGTTGCTGGTGCCCAGGCGCTTGTCGAGATAGGTGCCGATCGACTGCATCAGCGGCTCGATTTTGCCGTCGAAGAAGTGGTTTGCGCCGGGGACCACCTTCTGGTCGATGATGATGCCCTTCTGGGTCTTGAGCTTGTCGACCAGCCCGGTGACATCCTTGTGGGGGACGACGGCGTCCTTGTCGCCATGGATAATCAGCCCGGACGACGGGCAGGGGGCGAGGAAGGAAAAGTCATAGAGATTGGCCGGCGGCGCGATCGAGATGAATCCCTCGATCTCGGGCCGGCGCATCAACAGTTGCATGCCGATCCAGGCGCCGAAGGAGAAGCCGGCGATCCAGCAGGAGCGGGCCTCGGTGTTGATGGTCTGCGCCCAGTCGAGTGCGGAGGCGGCATCCGAGAGCTCGCCGGTGCCATGGTCGAACGAGCCCTGGCTGCGTCCGACGCCGCGGAAATTGAACCGCAGGACCGAAAAATTGCGGTGCGCGAAAGCATAGTACAGCTGGTAGACGATCTGATGGTTCATCGTGCCGCCGAATTGCGGGTGCGGATGCAGCACGATGCCGATCGGGGCATTCTTCTGGCGCGCGGGGTGGTAGCGGCCTTCGATACGGCCGGCGGGGCCGGTGAAGATCACTTCGGGCATTCGGACCTCGGCTCAGCCTCAACCGCGCGGGCGGAGCCGGTACGGTTCCGTGACGCGGGCGCGCTTTTAACATGATCCGGGGATCGAATAGCAAGTAATGTGATGTGGCGTGACGTTAAGCGTAGCGGCGTTTCTGGAGCCTGAAACAGGTTGGCAATGGTTGATCGGGTGTATTTCGATTGGAACGCGACAGCCCCGCTGCGCCCTGAGGCGCGAGCGGCGGTGGACGCCGCGCTCGACCTCGTGGGCAACCCGTCGTCGGTCCATGCCGAGGGACGGGCGGCGCGTCAAGTGCTGGAAAAGGCGCGGGAATCCGTTGCCGCGCTGGTGGGGGGCGATCCGCGTTGCGTCACCTTCACCTCGGGCGGTACGGAGGCCAATGTCCTGGCGCTGGGCCCCGGCAATGGCGGGCGCGACCGGCTGCTGGTTTCAGCCATCGAGCATCCGTCGGTGCTGGCGGGCGGGTGTTTTGCTGCGGAGGTGGTTGAGCAGATTCCGGTAACTACCGGTGGAATTGTCGATTTGGTGGTTCTGGAGCGGCGGCTCGCGGCGCTTGCGGCCGAGGGCCGCGCCCCGTTGGTCTCGCTGATGCTCGCCAACAATGAGACAGGCGTGGTCCAGCCGGTCGCACAGGCAGCCGGGATCGTGCACCGGGCCGGCGGCGTCCTGCACGTTGATGCCGTCCAGGCCGCAGGCCGGATTCCAATCGATATCAACGCCTTGGGGGCGGATCTTCTGACGTTGTCTGGGCACAAGATCGGCGCGCCGAAGGGGGTCGGCGCCCTGATCCGGCGGCATCGCGACCAGGCCATTGGGCCGCTGATCACCGGTGGCGGCCAGGAAACGCGGCTGCGGGCGGGCACCGAGAACGTGGCCGGGATCGCCGGATTCGGTGCCGCGGCGGCCGCGGCAGCCGAAGACTTGGTGCAAGGATTCGCACACATCACGGCACTTCGCGACGGCATCGAGCACTATCTCTCCCGGGTGTTCCGCGACGTCACGATCTTCGGGGCCACATCAAAGCGGATTCCGAATACGACCTTGTTCGCGCTCCCGGGCGTGAAGGCGGAAACCGCCGTGATCGCCCTCGACCTCGCCGGGGTAGCGGTGTCCTCGGGGGCGGCCTGTTCGTCCGGCAAGGTCGCCCCGTCGCACGTGCTCGCGGCCATGGGAGTGCCGCCTGAACTGGCCCGTGGGGCGCTCCGCCTCAGCCTGGGGGCCACGACCACGGAAGCGGACGTAGAATCCTTCCAAAACGCTTGGAATAAGGTGCTAAGGTCATTACTTAAAGGATCAAGGAACATCGCAGCGTGAGCAGGAGGGTCACCGCCCAGAGCTCGCCGGACGAACCATAGACCGACCGATCCAACCCGCGGTCCTTGAAACCGCGCGCGGAGGGAAGAATGCCGGCCGTACAAGAGACCGTCGAGAAGGTCCGCCTGATCGACGTCGACCAGTACAAGTATGGATTCGAGACGCAGATCGAATCCGAGAAGGCCCCGAAGGGCCTGAACGAAGACACCATCCGATTCATTTCGGCGAAGAAGGATGAGCCCGCCTGGATGCTCGAATGGCGGCTGCAGGCCTATCGCCGCTGGCTGACCATGGACGAGCCCACCTGGGCGCGCGTCGAGTACCCGAAGATCGACTACCAGAACATCTACTACTACTCGGCGCCGACCAATTTCGTCGCGCCGAAGTCGCTCGACGACGTCGACCCGGAAATCCTGCGCACCTACGAGAAGCTCGGCATCCCGCTGCGCGAGCAGAAGGTGTTGGCCGGCGTGGTGGAAGAGCCTGCGGAAGACGACGGCGAGCCGAAGCTCAACGGCAACGGGTACGGGCGCGTCGCGGTCGATGCGGTGTTCGACTCGGTCTCGGTTGCGACCACCTTCAAGGAAGAGCTGAAGAAGGCCGGCGTGATCTTCATGCCGATCTC
>WHSO01000106.1 GCA_009380075.1 Alphaproteobacteria bacterium
GCGCTGGGTCGCCATGATGATGTGGATGCCCGCCGCCCGCGCCATCTGTGCCAGGCGCTGCACCGCCGCCTCGATGTCCTTGCCCGCGACCATCATCAGGTCGGCCATCTCGTCGACGACGACGACGATGAACGGCAGCGCCGAAAGGTCGAGCTCCTGTTCCTCGATGATCGGCTTGCCGGTTTCGGGATCGAATCCGGTCTGCACCCGGCGGGTCAGGCGCTGGTCCTTCTTGCGCGCTTCCGCCAGCCTCTGGTTGTAGCCGGTGATGTTGCGCACGCCGAGCTCCGACATGCAGCGGTAGCGGCGCTCCATCTCCTTGACCGTCCAGCGCAGGGCGACAACGGCCTTGCCCGGCTCCGTCACCACCGGGGCGAGCAGGTGCGGGATGTCGTCGTACACCGACAGCTCCAGCATCTTGGGGTCGATCATGATGAAGCGGCATTCCTCGGGCGTCAGCCGGTAGAGCAGCGACAGGATCATGGTGTTGATCGCTACCGACTTGCCCGACCCCGTGGTGCCGGCGATCAGCAGGTGCGGCATGCGCGCGATGTCCGCCATCACCGGCGCGCCGCCGATGTCCTTGCCCAGCGCCAGCGTCAGCTTCGACGCGGTCCGCTCGTAGGCTTCCGAGGCGAGCAATTCACGCAGGTACACCGTTTCGCGCCGTGCGTTCGGCAGTTCGATTCCGATCACGTTGCGTCCCGGCACCACGGCGATACGGACGCTGACGGCGCTCATCGAGCGCGCGATGTCGTCAGCCAGCCCGATCACCCGCGACGACTTGATACCCGGCGCCGGCTCCAGCTCGTACAGCGTCACCACGGGACCCGGCCGCACCTTGATGATATCGCCCGACACGCCGAAGTCCTGCAGCACGCTCATCAGCAGTTTGGCGTTGGCCTCCAGCGCTTCCTTTGTGGTCGTCGGATCCGCGGGCAGCTCCGGCGGCAGCTCCAGGTGGTCGAGCGACGGCAGCGTGTAATCGTCGTCCGGCACCAGGTTCAGCGTCGCCTGGCGCTTGGCCGCGGCGCGCTTTCCGGGCGCGACGCGCCCCGCCCGCGGCGCGATGGGGATGCCGCGATCCTCGTCCTCCGCATCCGTGTCGTCGTCGGCCGGCGCCGGGACGGGTGCGGCACGGGCTGGCGAAGGTTGCGTTGCTGCGGGCACGCCGCGGACGATCCGTGGCTCGATCCGCGGCCGCCGTCCCTTGAGGCGGCGGTGCACGCCTTCGGCGAGGTCCCGCCCCGCGGCGAGGCCGAGGACCGACCCTTCCCGCGCGAGGCGTCCGCCCGCCCGCGCGCCCGACCAGGTCACGCGTCCGCCGCGCACCCACTCCCCCGGCGTGAACGCGAGCAGGTAGAGACCGAGCGCGCATCCGACCAGCAGCAGCGGCACCGCCAAGGTGACGATCGGGACGCTGATTCCGAACGCACCGATATGACGGGCGCCCTCGCCAAGGATGAACTGGCCAAGGAAGCCGCCGAGCCCGGCACGCAACGACCAGCCTTCCGGCGGCGCGAAACCCGCCGCACCGGCGGCGAGCGCGATCAGCGCCAAAGGTAGCAGCGTCAGGCGCAGCCAGGCACGCCCGATGCCCTTGCCGGAAAGGACGCGATAGCCCCAGGCGATCAGCACGAGTCCGGGCAGCGCCGCGGCCACGCCGATGGACTGGAGCCCGGCATCGGCGACGGTGGCGCCGACCGGCCCCATCAGGTTGGACACGGGACCGTCCACCGCCTTGTTGCCGGAGGGATCGGCAGAGGAATAGCCGGCAAGCGCTGCAAGCAGCCCGGCGCCGAGCGCCGCAAGCGCGAGGCCAGTGAGCTCCACCGCGCGGCGCTTCAGGAACTGCGTCACCCCCGCGGGCAGGAAGGGCGCCTTGCCGGCATCGGCCGATGAACGGGCCATAACCTCCTCCGTCAGTTGAGCACCCGGCGAAGCCGCGTCAGCGCTTCGCCGATGGTGTGGGGTTCGTGAACCAGCGCGAGACGGATATGGCGCGCGCCGGGCGGCTGGTATTCCGGCGCATCGGGACACAGGCACGCGCCGGGAAGAACCCGCACCCCCGCCTCGGCCCATAGCCGCCGCGCCGCCGCGGTGCCGTCGCCGACATCGAGCCACAGGAAGAAGCCGCCGTCGGGTCGGTAGAAGCCGTACCGCCCGCCGAGCGACGCTTCGGCGACGTCGAAACGGGCGCGGTATCCGGCCCGTGCCGTACGCACGTGCTCCTCGTCCCGCCAGAGATGTTCCGCTACCGTAACTATGGGCAGGGGGGTCTGGCAACTGGCGAAATTCCTGAGCCGGGCAAAGGCGGCAATGGCCCCGGCGCCGCCCGCAACGAAGCCCGACCGCAGCCCCGGTGCGCTGGAGCGCTTGGACAGCGAGTTGAACACCACCACGTGCTCGAGCGCGTCGCCCCGCCGCGCACCGAAAGCGGCGGCGGCCTGCAGCGCGCCGGGCGGCGGGTCGCGGTCGTAGATCTCCGAATAGCATTCGTCCACCGCGACGATGAAGTCATGGGCCATGGCCAGGTCGATGAGATCGGTGAGGTCGTCCAGGGTCGCCGCCGCGCCTTCGGGATTGGAAGGCGAACACAGGTAGGCGAGCGCCACGCGGTCGAGGAGATCCGTTGGCAGGTCCCCGAAGTCCGGCAGAAAACGGTTCTCCACCCGTGCCGAAAGGAACACTGGCTCGGCCCCCGCCATGACGGCCGCGCCGGCATAGACGTGATACAGCGGATTGGGCACCAGCACGGCAGGAGGCGGCGCCGAGGGTGCCGCCGCGGCGGCGCGCTGAGGCACCGCGACCAGGGCGAACATGAACAGCGCCTCACGCGTTCCGGCGCAGGGCAGCACATGGGTTTCGCCGTCGATGAAGCCTTCGGGAAGGCCGTAACGCGCGGCGAGCCAGCCGGCCACGGCGGCGCGGAATCCGGGCGTCCCCCGGTTCGGGGGATAACGGCCCCAATCGTCGGCGTGAGCGGCGAGCAGGGTGGCGACGAACGACGGCGGCGCGTGATGCGGCTCACCGACCGCGAGCGAGATGGGCGTCACCCCGTCCGGCGGCGCGACGCCGTCGAGCAGCCGTGACAATCTCTCGAACGGATAGGTCATCAACTCGTCGAGGCGCGGGTTGAGCATCGGCCCTGGAATCGACCCCTTGAACCAATTCCCACATCTTGTGGGTAACAACTACGAGCCGCACAATACTATCGGCTTAACCTGTGGAAAAGGCCTTTGACCCGGCCCTTTCCGGCCGCAGCCGGCACCAGACCGCCAGCCCTTACCCCGAGGCCCGTCCCGCAACTGCCCCTCGCAGACCGCGGCGGCACCGGATTATTCGCGCCGGCCCCAATTCCCCAACGAAAAAGGGCGGCACCGTGGTGCCGCCCTTGCCCGTGCTGCGCCGGCCTAGCGGATGAGATAGCCGCGCTCGCCGTGACTGCGGATGTCGAGGCCTTCGATCTCGACGTCGTCCTCGACCCGCAGGCCGCAGCAGGCCTTGACCACCTTGCAGATGATCAGGGTGACGACCGCGGTGAAGACGACCGTGGCGATGACGCCCACCGCCTGGACGCCGAGCTGCCCGACCATGGTCAGCTTGGACAGTCCGAGCCCGCCGAACGCCGCGGTGCCGAGGACAGCGGTCAGCAGCGTGCCGGTGGCACCGCCGACCCCGTGCACGGCCAGCACGTCGAGGGAATCATCGACCCTGCAGATGGTTTTCACCACGCCCACCGCGACGTAGCAGAGGCACCCGGCGATCAGGCCGAGAACCAGCCCGCCGAGCGGCCCGACGAAGCCCGACGCCGGCGTGATCGTGGCAAGGCCGGCGATGGCACCGGTGGTGATGCCGACCAGGGTCGGCTTGCCGTGCTTGACCCATTCGATGGTCATCCAGGTCAGCGCCGCCGTGGCCGCGGAGATATGGGTGACCGTGATGGCCATACCGGCGGCGCCGTCGGCGGCCAGCGCCGAGCCGCCGTTGAAGCCGTACCAGCCGACCCACAGCATCGCCGCGCCGGTCATCACCAGGCCGGGGGCATGGGGCGGCTGCACATCCCGGGGAAAGCCGCGCCGCGGCCCCAGCTCGCGCGCCACCATGAAGGCGGCGGTGCCGCAGGTGACGTGAACGACGAGGCCGCCGGCGAAATCCTGCACGCCCATGGCGCCGAGCCAGCCGCCGCCCCACACCCAGTGGCACACCGGCACATAGACCAGGATCAGCCACAGGATGGTGAACAGCACCACGGCGCCGAACTTGATGCGCTCCACATAGGCGCCGACCACCAGCGCCGGGGTGATGATGGCGAAGGTCATCTGGAACATGAAGAATACTGTCTCAGGCAGGGATCCCGAGAGCGCCCCGGTGCCGATGCCGCCCAGCATCGCCTTCGACAGGCCGCCGATCCACGGGTTGAGCGCCCCGCCGTCGCCGAAGGCGAGGCTGTAGGCGCCGACCAGCCACAGCACCGATACGACGCAGGCAATGGTGAAGCAGTGCATGAGGACGCTGAGGACGTTGGTCGCCCGCACCAGGCCGCCGTAGAACAGGGCGAGGCCAGGCAGCGTCATGAACAGCACGAGGGCGGTGGCGGTCAGGATCCACGCCGTGTTGGCGGGGTCGAGGGTGGGCGGCGCTCCCTGGGCATAGGCCTCGGGCGCAAGCAGGCAGAGCGCCGCGGCGAGGCCGGCGGTCGCAAATCGTCTGAAGGAATGGGCTGACATGTTCTTCTGTCCTTTCCGGAGTTGTTCCGGGGTTCGTCGCGCCGCCGCTTACCTGCCCGTGAAACAGGCATCAGGTACCGTGGCAGAATTGCGTCCGACCCCGTCTATGCCAATTTCTTGAGCAATCTAGAGGGCGTCGGCCCCGGTCTCGCCGGTGCGGATGCGCATCGCTTCCCTGAGTTCGAGGACGAAAATCTTGCCGTCGCCGATCTTTTCGGTGCAGGCCGCGCTGTGGATGGTTTCCACCACGCGCTCTTCCATGTCGTCGTCGATGGCGACCTCGATCTTGGTCTTGGGCAGGAAGTCGATGGCGTATTCGGAGCCGCGGTAAATCTCGGTATGGCCCTTCTGACGGCCGAACCCCTTGACTTCGCTTACGGTCATGCCCTGGACGCCGAGCTCGGTCAGCGCCTCACGCACGGGATCGAGCATGAAGGGCTTGATGATGGCGATGACATATTTCATGTCGGGATGCTCCCCACTGGTTGATCTTCTTCGCAGCACAAGCGGGAGAGACGCCGATACGCCGGCCGCGCACGCGGCGCGGTACGGGTCGAAGGCCTCCCGATGCCGCCCTTGTTGCGGCGGTCACGGCGAGGATACTTCAATTCCCGTGCCGAACCGAAAAATTCGCCTGTTTTGAAGGCATCTGGGCGACGAAGGACGGCAGCGCGCGTAAATGCGCGCCCCGACAACCTCTGAATTTGCCCAATTTAAAGGCAGCAAAAGAGCCCGGAGGGGAACGCCCTCCGGGCCAGTCTTGCGAAGAAGGGGACAAATCCCCTGGGGAGCCGGTCCCGCCCGACGAGGTCGGAGCGGGACCGGTACTAACGGACGGCGGTTACTGGACGCTTTCGCCGTGCAGAACCTGGTCGAGGCCTTCCCGTTCCTCGTCCTCGGCCACCCTGAGGCCGATCACTAGGTCGATGACCTTGAACAGGATGAACGAGACGACGCCGCAGTAGACGATGGTCCACAGGATGCCCTTGAGCTGGATCCACACCTGCGCGGCATTGCCCTCGAGCAGGCCCGAAGCGTTCCCGACCGCCTTTGCCGCGAACACGCCGGTCAACAAGGCACCGACGATGCCGCCGATCGCATGGACGCCGAAGGCGTCGAGCGAATCGTCGTAACCGAGCGCCCGCTTGACCGAGGTCGCCGCCCAGAAGCACACGACACCGGAGACGGCCCCGATGACCAATGCGGCTGCGGGGGTCACGAAGCCCGACGCCGGCGTGATGGCGACGAGACCGGCGACGGCACCGGACACGATGCCGAGAACCGACGGCTTGCCGCGCGCGATCCACTCCATGAACATCCAGCCGAGCGCGGCCGCCGCGGTGGCGATCTGGGTCACGGCCATGGCCATGCCCGCGGTCCCGTTGGCGGCGACGGCGGAGCCGGCGTTGAAGCCGAACCAGCCGACCCACAGCAGCGAGGCGCCGATCACCGAGAGCGTCAGGTTGTGGGGCGCCATGTTCTCGGTGCCGTAGCCGGTGCGCTTGCCAAGCACGAGGGCGCCGACCAGGCCGGCGATGCCGGCGTTGATGTGCACGACGGTGCCGCCGGCGAAATCGAGCACGCCATCCTTGCCGAGGAAGCCGCCGCCCCAGACCCAATGGGTGATCGGGGCATAGACCAGAATCGACCACAGGCCGACGAACCACAGCATCGCCGAGAATTTTATGCGGTCGACCAGCGAACCCATGATCAGCGCCGGGGTGATGATGGCGAAGGTCATCTGGAACACCATGAACACCGATTCCGGGATGGTGCCCTGCAGGGAGCCGGTCTCCATGCCCCTGAGGAACGCCTTGCCGAACCCGCCGACATAGGCGGTTCCCTCGGCGAAGGCGAGGCTGTAGCCGATCACCATCCAGATGATCGTGACCAACGCGGTGATGGCAAAACTCTGCATGACCGTGGCGAGGACGTTCTTCTTGCGCACCATGCCGCCGTAAAACAGGGCGACACCCGGTATGGTCATCAGCAGGACCAGCGCGGTCGAGGTCAGCATCCAGGCGGTATCACCGGTATCGAGCTTCGGCGCCGGGGTCTGGGCAAGCGCATCGGTGGCAAAGGCCAACGCGGCGAGCACAACGGCGAACAGGCCGCCGGCAACACGTTTAGAGATATTCATCTTCTTCTCCTTCGTTTCCCGGCTGTTTCTAGAGAGCATCTGAATCGGTTTCGCCGGTCCGGATGCGGACGGCCTTGAGAACTTCACTGACAAAGATCTTGCCGTCGCCGATCTTCCCCGTCGCCGCCGCCTTCTGGATCGTTTCCACGACCCGTTCGGCGATGTCGTCGGATACGGCGATCTCGATCTTCACCTTGGGAAGAAAGTCGATGGCGTATTCCGCGCCACGGTAGATTTCGGTATGGCCTTTCTGACGGCCGAAACCCTTCACTTCGCTCACGGTCATCCCCTGGACACCGACTTCGGTGAGGGCATCGCGGACCGGATCGAGCATGAACGGTTTGATGATGGCCACGATCATTTTCATCACTGGCACCCCTTTTTTCTGTTTGCGTTCCCCGCGGGGGACCCAAGACCCTTTTCAAGCCCCGTGCCGGAATCGAACATTTTCGGAAAAAGCCGCCTTTTCAGGGCGGTAGGAACGACTCCTCTGCCGCGCTGGATGATCGCCAACGGCAATAAATGCCTAATTTTTATGCATAGTGTGAATTCGGCCTAAATTATGGCCATTGTCGAAGCCGTCCCGGACCAACCCTGGGTGCAGGCTTTACGCCGTGCCCCGCCTCGGGGAGACTGCGGCCATGACCGAGCCGTCCCCTTCACCTTCCGCACCCGCGGTGGATGTCGCCATCGTCGGCGCCGGCGCCGCCGGGCTGATGCTGGCCGTCGCGCTGGCGCGCAGCGGCGTCGGAGTCGCC
>WHSO01000079.1 GCA_009380075.1 Alphaproteobacteria bacterium
AACCACGACCGTCATCTGAATACCCGCACAACATTCAAGAAGAACCGCTCTGCCGCACTGGCCGAGTGGCGCCAACTTGCGGCCTGAGCGCGAAAGCGACGGCGGCATTCGTAGACTTGTTCGTATTAGACTGACAGCACCATTCAGGCGAGCTTCAAATTTCGTGATTTTTTACGTTTTCTCACAACTCACTCCCTCGTATGCTAGTGAAAAGGCTTATATTCAAGTTTGTCGCGGACAGAGTTGAATCAAGTCTAGGCTCATTCCCTTGCGGCGGGCGATGCGGCGGCGGAGCACGTCGAGAGGGTAAGTAATAAGAAGCGACTAACGCCGTCCAGGCAGGGGGAACGATGGCAAAACTGAAGCTAACGCTTGCGCTTGACCGTTACGACCGGCATTTCCCGTTTTTTGACGAGACCGTGCAGGTTCCGGAAAACATCGAGCTGGAGGCGCTTCAGGTTGGCCAAAGTCAGAGCTGGCGGGATGGCGGCAGGCGCCATGAGCAAATGTACCACGATCGCGCTTTCGACGTGTGCGAGTTCGGGCTATCTCCGTATGTCATGCTGCGTGAGCGCAATCCAGAACTTCCACTGATCGCATTGCCGGTTTTCCCCCGTCGCCTATTCAGCCAGAGCCAGATATTCGTCGGAGCCAGTTCGGGCATCACGTGCCCGGAGGACCTAAAAGGCTGCCGGGTAGCACTGCGTTCCTTCCACACGACACTGTCCGTGCTCGTGAAGGGCGATCTCAAATTTCACTATGGGGTACCATGGGAAGAGATCATCTGGTGCACCTCAAAGGCGGAGATGGTTGACTACACGGCCAAGAGCGGGATCCAGGTGGATGCGCTGCCGGAGGGCATGACCCTTGAGCAAGCTATTGATACGGGACATGTGGACGCAATTGTGGTGCCACATCCGCCGCCGGGGGTGAGCGCGGGTACCTTGAGCGCGCGGCGCTTGTTTCGGGATTGTGTGATGGAAGAAAAGCGGTACTTTCGCGACCGTGGGGCGTTCCCGATTATGCATCTCATGGTGATGCGGAGCGATCTTCTCGCGCGTGAACCGTGGCTTGGCGAAACGATCATGAATCTGTTTGCGCAAGCCAAGGAGATTTCAGAGGGTTATCTGGACGACCCCAACTGGTCGCGCTTGGCTTGGGGACGGCATGATCTGGAATTTGAGAATGACGCACTCGGCGATCCGTGGCCGATCGGCTTTAAGGCAAACCGCTCCAATCTTGCTCAGTTCATCGACTATGCGACCGACCAGAACCTGATCTCTGGCCTGATAAAGCCTGAAGACCTGTTTGCCGAGCGTCTCCTCGATTCATGAGACAAAGGACTCACGTTGGCGTGACGCATGTCCAAACCTGCTGATTCATGTCGGTGCAGAAAGCGCCTCCCGCTGGCGGTGGCCTTCGGGCGGTGTTTTTCGCTATGCCAGGGCAAATTAAAAATCTCTAATCGTACTTGGAGAATTGGGCGTGACCATCATCATCACTGACGACGACGTTCAGCGTCATCTGTCCATGGCGGAGTGCATCGAGGCCATGGGCACTGCATTCAAGGATTTTGCGGCTGGAGATGCGGTGAACCTGCCCCGGTCCCGTTATCAAGCGCGCCATAGTGACCCCGAGCGCCGCTACTTGGCCAATGTCCACGTGGGGGCGGTGCCGTCCGTCGGGATCGCCGTCGTCCGCGCCGGCTCACAGATCATTAAGCCGCCGAGCCCGACAAACAATCGACGTCTTTACGAGAACCCGCGACCGTTCAATTGGGGCTTTGTCATACTATTCGACACAGAAACGGCGGAGCCCTTGGCGCTTATGCATGAGTTTGGCCTTTCTGGAATGCGGGTGGGCGCCACCTCGGGCCTAGCGGTTGATCGTATCGCGCCCGATAGGGTGCGGAACCTGGGTATTTTCGGGACGGGCAAGCAGGCCTCTTCGGCTTTCGACGCGATCACGACCGTACGCGATTTCGAGCGCGTGACCGTCTACAGCCCGAGCGAGGCACATCGGGCTGAATTCGTGAAGGAAAAGCAACAGGCGATGGGCGACAAAGTCGAGGTCGTCGCGGCAGAGAGCGCTGAAGAGGTAGTAAAGGGCGCGGACGTCATTACGTGCTGCACGACGGCAATGGAACCGGTGTTCGACGGGAACTGGCTTGCAGATGGACAGCTTGTGATTTCCATTGCGAATTCAGATGCCACGAACAAGAAGCGGACCGAAGTGGACGAGGCGACGTATGCTAAGTCGCGAACCATCGTCGTCAACGACTGGGAAAGCGTGATCGACAATGACCAGACGGAGCTTCTTGAGCCGCTGGCCGCTAGCGTCATCCGGCGAGAGCAGATCGTGGAGCTCGGCGATATCGTCTCGGGAAAGATGTCCGTACGCTCGGGGGGCGAAGGAATTGTCTACTACAAAAACAATTCAGGACTCGCTATCCAGTTCGCGTCGACCGGAAGAATCATCTATGACCGGGTAATGGCCGAGGGAACAAACCGCCAGATTCCCAGCGAATGGCTGGGAACTGACCTTGGCGCGCTGTATGCCGCAGGGTTTCGGCCATCGCCGTGAGGACTTGTTGCGCTCAAACTTGGGAAGACTGTAATGACTTACTTGCTCCTTCACCCTGAGGATCTCGATGGCCTCGTCAGCATGGCCGATGCGGTCGATGCCATCGACAAGGCCTACGCCGGGGCCGCTGAGTTCCCGATTATCAGTGCTCCACGGCGCCGTATCCATTCGCCGGCGAGCGTCCGCTTCAATACCTTTCCCGGTGGCATTCACACGCTCGGTATTATCGGCCTCGCCTCCCATGCCGAGGTAGTGACGCAGAACGGCCCTACCCAGGACTTCGGCAACCGCGAGCACCAGATTTGCGTGCTGCACAATTCCCATGATGCGCGGCTGCTCGCCATCCTGATCGGTGCTATCAGCGAAAAGGATCTCGGATATACTACCCAGACCGCCTTGCGGACGGGTGCCACGAGCGGTGTCGGTTTTCGCCACCTCGCGCGGAAGAACGCAAAGGTGGTTGGGCTGTTCGGAGCGGGCAACCAAGCCGTGACGCAACTACTCGCCCTCAAGGCAGAGCTCCCCATAGAAACGGTCAAGCTTTCTACCCGCACCCGCGACAGCCGCCTTCGGTTCGCGCAAACCTACGGGCCGAAATTCGGACTCGAAATCATTCCCGTTGATGACCCACGCGACGCGGTGCGCGGTGCGGATGTCGTCGTCTGCGCCACCAACACCAATCTGCCGGTCCTGATGGGAGACTGGCTCGAGCCTGGTCAGCATGTCTCTTCCATCGTCGGGTCGAACATCGCTCTGGTTCGCGCGGGATGGCTCGACCGCCCACGGCGCGAGGTTGATGACCGGGTCGTGGAACGTGCTTCCGTGATCGCCGTCAACTCTCGCGAGGCCGTTGTTCAGGACGAGCAAGGCGACCTTTTTGAGCCCATCCAGAAGGGCCTCATCAAGCTCGACGACCTCGCGGAGCTTGGCGAAATATCTATCGGCAAACGTCCCGGGCGGACGAGCGACGATCAGATTACCTTGCATAAGAACAACGCCGGGATGGGCGTTGCCGACCTCGCCATCGCGAGCTGTGCCTACCAACGTGCTCTGGCGACAGGGCGGGGCACGAAGATGGAACTACCGCCGGTGACCGCAGACGATTAGGAGGCGGTGACTTACCGGCCCACACCACAAGGGAGATTTTGCATGTCTGGAACAAAAAGGATTTTTGCGATCCACGCCGCCGCTTTCGTGCTCGCCGCGGGCATCGTCTGCGGTTCGCCCTCCGTTCAGGCCGCCGACGACTTCTACAAGGGCAAGAGCATCAGGCTCATCATCGGTTACGGTCCCGGCGGCGGATACGACGTCTATGCCCGTTTGGTGGGCCGACACATGGCCCGGCTTCTGCCCGGAAGTCCAACGGCCGTGCCGCAGAACATGCCAGGCGCCGGCAGTGCTCGCGCCGCACAGTTCCTGATGGTTGGGGCGCCGCGGGACGGCACTGTATGGGCGACGCTTGGGCAGAATCTGCCGCTCGATCAGGCCCTCAACCCCAAGAAGGCGCAGTACGACACCCGTCAGTTCAACTGGCTCGGCAACGTGAATCGGGGCAACAATGTCATGATGATGTGGCACACCTCCGGTGTGCGATCGATCGAGGACGCAAAGAAGAAAGAGGTTTTCCTCTCCGCCACGGGCGTGACATCCACATCGGTCCAGTATCCGCGAGTCCTCAACAATATTTTCGGAACGAAGTTCAAGATCATCACCGGCTTCGGGGGTGGCAGCGAGTTGAACCTCGCGATCGAGCGCGGCGAGACCCAGGGCCGCGGCTCTATTGCCTGGGCAACCGTGAAGGCCAATGTGCCGCACTATCTGTCCGAGAAGAAGGTCTACATCATTCTCCAGATGGGGCTGACACGGGAAAAGGACCTTCCGGGGGTGCCGCTCCTCATCGATCTCGCGCGAAATCCCGCAGAACGGCGCGTTCTGGAGCTGATCTCCGCCGGTGTGGACATCGGCCGCCCGATCGTAACGACTCCGGGGGTGCCCGCCGACCGCGTGAAGCTGCTGCGGGACACGTTCGATGCGACCATGATGGACAACGCCTTCCTTGAAGAGGCGAAAAAGGCGAAGTTGGACGTCAATCCGGTGCCCGGCGAGGAAGTTCAGAAGATCGTGGAAAACATCGTTACTGCACCTGCCGACATCGTTCAGCTGGTCGATGCGGCAATGACGAAGGGCGCGGTATTCGACTGCAAGTCGCTGGTCAAGGACGTGAAGCTCTGCGAACAGCCTAAGAAGAAGAAAAAGAACAAGGCTACCCAGTAGGCCGATACGTGTCCGGTCGTGCCCCTCGCTGGTTTTTTTGCGGCGGGAGGGCGGCCGGGCCCCCTCGCCTCCTGGGGACGGCGGCAAGATCTCCGGTTGCACCGCCGCATTGCCTTGCTGGAAGAGATGTGGCTACTGCGATCTTGCACGACGACAAGGGGCCGCGCGAACGGCGTCGAGCATCGCCTGAAAGACTGAACCATCCCTGGACCAATGGTCAGGTCGAGCGGATGAACCGAACCATCAAGGACGCGACGGTCAAGCGCTGTCACTACGACAGCCACGACCGGCTACGACGGCATCTCCAGCTCTTCATCTGCGCCCAAACTCATGCGCGCAGGCTCAAGACCCTGCGCGGCCTCACGCCTTGCGAATACATTGGTCGAACCTGGACAGAACAGCCTCAGAGATTCAAAGTCGCCCCATGCCACCACTCCGCGGGACAAAACTAGCGCCTTCCGCGGCCAATATTGCATCGCGGAGCTTGTCTGCCGCAGCTTTGAGCAGCTTTAGGTAGGAGGAGGCGAACTCGCTTACCGGGATTTTGTCTGCTATCCAGACAATGTTCATGCAAGCGATTACCCGGCCATGGACCAAGATCGGAACGGCAATCGCATTGAAAGCGCTGCCGTGGTGCGTAAACCGAGACCCTTGGCATGGTTCCCGCACTCCGAAACCTTGGCGCTGCGTTTCATTGATCATGCGGTGAACTTGGCGTTCCATATTCGCTAACCTGTCATCCCGGCCGCCCGATTTTCGAAGCTCACTCAACAACCCCTCGCGTTCTTCGTCTGGGCAGAACGCGAGATAGGCGCGGCCGGTGGCCGACTTCAGAAGTTTCGGCCGGTGTCCGACAATGTTCCGGTCGATGACGAATGGCGAATTACGACGCGAACTTTCCAAGATCACCATGGAAAGCCCATCACGGACTGCAACATCCGAGGGCCACAGGATTTTCCTGCAGAGTCGATTGAGGATCGGCGCCGCAAGTGCGCCAACATCGCTATAGAGACTATCCGAGGGAGGCGTGCGCTCAAGCCACGGACTCAAACGGTAAACACCTTCACTCGAGGCGAAGAAGACCCAGTCACGGTCTTCCAAGGTTTTCAGGAGTCGGAGCAAAGTCGCGCGCGATAACCCGGTCCTGTCATGCAACTCGCCCAGGGTGGCACTTCGGTGTGTTTTGAGCAGTTCAATGACCTGTAGCCCACGATCAAATGCGCGAACGGTTTTGACATTCGCCATATTCCGCGCCACCGATTTTCACCTGGTGAAATCATATCTTGCGGGA
The DNA here is from genome assembly GCA_009380075.1 of Alphaproteobacteria bacterium. GTDB lineage: Bacteria > Pseudomonadota > Alphaproteobacteria > SMXQ01 > SMXQ01 > WHSO01. The sequence goes on from WHSO01000079.1 coordinate 6,149, forward strand.
GGCAGCCTGTCGAGTAGTCTAATCCCGTCCACTGAGCCAATGCGGCGTGGGAGGCGCCTCCACGCGGAGGCGATAAGAAATACGCCGCGGACGAGCTGGCATGAATACTGGCGCTCCAACACAGACGCATAAGTATCCCAATGAACGAAGGCGACGGCAAGCAGCTTCTCCTCCTGAAGCCCCAAGACATCAAGGATGTCATCTCGATGGCGACGGCCATCGACCTTGTTGAACAGGGTTACAAGGAGGCAGTCGAGTTTCCAATCATCAACGCGCCGCGTCGCCGCGTGCACTCAAAGAGCAACGTGCGGGTGTCCAATTTTCCCGGTGGCGTGGAGGGCTTAGGCGTGATCGGTTCCCTCACGCGCGCCGACAGGATTTCTCACGATCCTACCAACCAGGACATTCCCTATCGGGAACACCCAGTATACCTGCTGTGGGATTCGGGGACGGGTCACTTGCTCTCGATCATGCTCGGCGAGATCACAGAGAAGACGATCGGATTCTCGAGCATTATGGCGCTTCGTACAGGAGCCACATCCGGCGTCGGCTTCCGGCATCTCGCAAAAAGGAGCACAAAGAAGGTCGGAGTCTACGGCTCGGGGGGACAGGCCTTGCACAAGCTGCTGGCCTTGAAATGTGAGCGACAGATACAGAGCGTGAAAGTCTATAGCCGCTCTCCCGAAAACCGACGCAAATTTGTCGAAAAGGTCGAGAGGTTGATCGGCGTGGAGGCGCGACCTGTCGACACACCTAGGGAAGCGATCAGTGACGTCGACGTCGTCATTTGCGCAACCAACTCGAATGTACCTGTGTTCAATGGCGACTGGATCGAGCCGGGCCAGCATATCGTTACAGTCGTCGGGTCCAATGCCGCGCTCGTGAAAGGCGGCTGGCTAGCATCGGGCCGGAGGGAGAATGACGACAAGACCGTTCAGCGCTCCGATTTCATTGTTACGAACTGGCGGGAGTCGGTGGAATCCGAGCGGCAGGCAGGGCTGATCGAGCCCTTGGAAAAGGGCCTCATCACCTGGGAAAAAATTCACGAGCTCGGCGACATCATAACGGGGACGTTCCCCGGCCGCACGTCGGACCAACAGATCACATTTCATGCGAACAATAACGGCACCGCCGCGGCGGATCTCGCAATTGCAAAATGGGTCTATGACGAGTGCAAGAAATTGGGGCGCGGCGTAGAGATCGACATGCCGTTCCCGGGACAGCAATAGCGTTTCACATCGTTCAATCGGAAACCCGTCTCCTACGAGGCTCTGAAACAAGGGGATTTAGCCATGAATGTCTGGAAACGGCTCTCACCCGGCGTCGGTATCATCCTTACTCCTGGGATTCTCGAGCCCCGGCGCCAATGCAGATGCCATTGCCGATTTTTACAAGGGCCATACCGTCACCATATACATTGGCTACGCCCCAGGCGGCGGATATGATTTGTACGGGCGCTTGGCGGCCCGACACATCGGGCGGCATATTCTGGGGAGCCCTACCGTAGTGGCCCAAAATATGCCGGGTGCGGGAAGCCTTAAGCTCGCGAACTTCCTTTACAACGTGGCACCGAAAAATGGCTCCGTGCTGGGCGTGATCTCGCAATCCACGCCGCAGGAGGAGGCTCTAGGCACGTCGGGCGTCAGTTATGAATCCAACAAGTTCAACTGGATCGGCCGAATTACATCCAATGTTGAGCTGAGTGTCGTATGGCACACGTCGAAAATTCAAACCGTTGAGGATGCGAAAACAAGGGAAGTTACGGTTGCCGGCACGGGTCCGACCTCAGCCTCGGTGGTTTATCCCAAAGTCCTGAATGGGGTCGCCGGAACCAAGTTCAAGGTTATCAGCGGCTATGGGGGCTCGGCGGAGGGCGTACTCGCGATGGAGCGCGGCGAGACCATGGGCGCGTTGTTGTCGTGGGCAAGCCTAAAGAGCACAAGGCGAAGCTGGCTTGCCGACAAGAAGGTTTTCGTTTTAGTCCAATATGCTCCCAAAAGGCACGGCGACTTGCCGGACGTTCCCGCGATGACGGAGCTTGGCAGTACGCCGGACGAACGTAGAATTTTGGCGCTTTACGCGTCCGGGGCAGAGATTGGTCGCGCAATAACGGCCCCACCAGGAGTTCCGCCAGAACGGGTCAAAGCGCTACGGAAGGCATTTGAAGACATGATTAGGGACGGCGATTTCCTGGCCGAGGTAAAAAAGAGAAATATCGAGTTCGACCCTCTGACTGGAGAGGAACTTCAGAAGGTCGTGAGTGAAGCAGGCAGCATTCCGCCAAGCTTGGTTGCTCGCGCACGCGCTGTGCGCGAATAGACCTGTCGACCTGCCCCGGCTAGGTGGTCCACCTCTCAGAGCCGATCCAAAAAGTTGTTGGATCGGGAGAATCGGTTGCGATGCCTTGTGAGGCACCCGAATTCTGGTCGAGGGCGTGCCAATGCGGAAGCCCAAACATCGCCGCGCGGCCAACCGGCGTGGCTTGCGTTACCCGAGCGATCTGACGGATGCCGAGTGGTCGCTGATAGGGTGGCAGGGCGATCTGGAAGGAAGATGCTCGAACCGAAGGGTTCGCTTGGCCACTCTCTTGACGGCAGGTTTGGTGCAGGGTTGGCGCAAGTACTACTCACTCCCGACGGACTAGGTGTGCTGCTTAGGTTCAGCGCTGAGCCATCGACAGCGGAATATCACTTCCTACGGGATTATCTCGCGTTTAAACTTCGGCATGTGTCAGCGCCCTCTTCGGTTATCTCCGGCCCAGCGGCTGCTCAGCCAAGAGAACATGAAGATGCCAAAGAAGAAGCCACTACGAACAAGGAAGCTCTAGATGACAAAGTCCAACGTTAATTCCGTCCTGTTTCTCGGACCGTCCGATGTGAAGGACGTGATCACGATGAAAGAAGCCATCGACCTCGTGGACAAGGGCTACGCGGACGCAGCCAAGTTTCCGATCATCAACGCACCGCGCCGGCGCGTACATTCGCCGGCCGGTGTACGGGTTTCCAACTTTCCGGGCGGCGTCGCTTCGCTTGGGGTGATCGGCTCGCTCACGCGTGCGGAACAGGTCTCGCACGACCCCAAAAACCAAGTTTATCCCTACCGTGAACATCCGGTGTACCTGCTGTGGGATTCGGAGACGAGCCGTCTCAACGCGATTATGGTCGGCGAGATCACCGACAAACGCGTTGGTTTTTCCTCGGTCATGGCGCTGCGTACGGCGGCCACGACCGGCGTCGGAATCCGCTACATGGCGCGCAAGGATGCCCAGACTGCAGGAGTCTACGGTACCGGCGGTCAGGCGCTGCATAAGGTGCTGGCCTGCTCGAACGAGCGCCGCATCAAGACCTACAAGATCTACAGCCGCAACCCGGAAAACCGGAAAAAGTTCATCCAGCAGCTCGCCCCCCTCGTCGATGCAGAACTCGTCGACGCGAGCGATCCACGCGAGATCTGTCGGAATTCCGATATCGTGATCTGCGCGACAAACTCCAACGTGCCGGTGTTCGACGGTGACTGGTTGGAGCCCGGACAGCACGTGATTACGGTAGTCGGCTCCAATAACGCGTTGGTGAAGGGTGGCTGGCTTGAGAAGGGGCGGCGCGAGAACGATGACCGCACCTGCGAGCGGGCCGATTTCATCGTCACCAACTGGCGCGAATCGGTGGTGCAGGACCAGCAGGCCGGACTGATAGAGCCGATCGAGGCGGGCATCATCGGCTGGGACAAGATCGTGGAGTTAGGTGAGATCATCACTGGGAAACATCCTGGCCGCACGTCCGATGAGCAGATCACCTACCACGCCAATAACAACGGCACCGCGGCCTCCGATCTGGCGATCGCGCAGTGGGTGTACGAGCAGTGCAAGAAGATGGGCCGGGGCCAGAGACTCGACATTCCCGTCCCCGGCACGCAGTAAGCTTCCGAGAAATCCTAGTCCGCTGTGCCGCTGGTTAGGTGGCGGAGACAGCTTTCGGAAAACACACACGTTCAGGGGGCCACGTTCATGCTCATCATCAACAACGATCTCGTTTCCCAGGTGCTCACCATGGATAAATGCATCCAGGCCCAGGAGGAAGCCTTCAAGAAATTGCCCACCGGCGGGGCGGTCCATCGCCCACGCATCGACATGTATTTCCCATGCCAGCGCGACGACGGCTACTTCCGCTGGGGCACGATGGAAGGCGCGAACGACGGCTACTTCGCCATCCGCATGAAGTCCGACATCATTCATTGGCCCCAGGACGGGAACGGAAACTGGACCGAGGAGAAGTACTGCCGGGAGCCTGGCACCTATTGCGGCGTCATCCTGCTGATCTCCACCGAGAACGCGGAGCCGCTCGCCTTCATCAACGACGGCGTGCTCCAGCATATGCGCGTCGGCGGCGGCGCCGGCCTCGGCGTGAAGTACCTTTCGCGCAAGGACACGCACGTCGTGGGCATGCTGGGCTCCGGCGGCATGGCGCGCACCTTCCTCGAAGCGTTCAAGTGCGTGCGCGACATCCGCCAGTGCAAGGTCTACAGCCCGACGCCGGAACATCGCGAGCAATTCGCGGAAGAGATGTCCAAGCGCCTCAACATCGAAGTGATCGCGGTCGACAATCCGCGCGACGCGGTGCGCGGCTCAGATCTTCTGTCGTCCTGCACCGATTCCATGAACCCGGTCTACAACGCCGACTGGATCGAGCCTGGGATGCACGTCACCAACCTCGGCCGGCGCGAGATGCCGGACGCTTCGGGCAACCGTTTCGACGTCGTGATCCGGCAGGGCACGGCCGGGTTGCAGATGAAGCAGACCGAACGCTTCCAGGCCGAACGCGGTCTCTCGCCGGCGGCCTTCCTCGGCGGCACGGTGGAGGAAATGAAGCGCATTCCCGAGAAGAATCCGGAGCCCGGGTTCGGCGGCGACGATCCCGAATTCAAGGACCGTGGCAAGGGCGGCACCTATCCCGATTTCGCCGATCTCGTCACGGGCAAGGCCAAGGGCCGCACCAGTCCCGACCAGGTCACGTTCTACCGCAACGTCGGCAACCAGGGGCTCCAGTTCTCGGCGGTGGGCCAGGTCGTCTACCGCAATTGCGTCGAGCAGAAGCTCGGGCGGGAAATTCCAACCGACTGGTTCTTGCAGGATATTCGCGATTGAAAATCGCGAAGGCAGGACATCCGCCACTCACGTCGTCCAACAGGGAGGACCATGACATGACAGTACGCAGCATCGTTACGCTCGCCGCCGGAGCGGCGGCGGTCGCCGTTCTCGTCGCAGGCACCGCGTCCGCACAGTCCCTCGAAAGCGTCTACAAGGGCCACAACGTCGAACTGCTCATCGGCTTCGGGCCGGGTGGCGGCAACGACACCTGGGCGCGCTTGGTAGCCGCCCACATCGGCAAGCACCTGCCCGGCAAACCCACCGTCATCCCTAAGAACATGGAGGGCGCGGGCGGTCTCCAGGTCGCCAACTATCTTTTCAATGCAGCGCCCAAGAATGGCCGGGTGTTCGGCCTCATCAACCGCGGCATTCCTCTGGAGCCGCTGCTCGGCGGCAAGGGCACCGACTTCGACGCCCGCAAGTTCACTTACATCGGCAGCCCCGACAGGGACACCACCGTGTGCGGCGCGATGAAGACGGCCGAGGTCCAGACGATGCAGGACCTGTTCGCCAAGGAGCTGGTCATGGGCGCGACCGGCTCCGGGGCCGATACGGCGATCTATCCCGAGTTTCTCCGCGCCGTCCTCGGCATGAAGTTCAAGGTGGTGAAGGGATACAAAGGGTCTTCGGCCGTCGCGCTCGCCATGGAGCGCGGCGAGGTCCAGGGCGCGTGCCTCGCCTTCACGTCGTTCGCCACCAAGTCGATCTACCGCGAGGGCAAGGTCAACATCCTGTTCCAGGCGGCGCTCAAGCCCGACCCCGACATCAAGGGCGTGCCCTCGGCGCTCGACGTGGTGAAGAGCGCGGCCGACCGGCAGGCGCTGGAACTGTTCTTCGCGCGGGTCGAGCTCGGCCGGCCCTTCGTGGCGCCGCCCGGGCTGGCGCCCGAGCTGGTGAAGGGCCTGCGCGACGCCTTCCAGGCGACGCTCGCGGACCCGGCGTTCCGGGCCGATGCGAAGAAGCGCAGGTTCACGGTCACGCCGGTGAGCGGCGAGGAGCTGCAGAAGCTGGTCGACGACATCTACAAGACGCCGAAAGACGTCGTCGGCCGGGTGGCCAAGGCTCTGGGCCGCAAGTAACGTGAAACCGCATCGCGCCGCCGTCCCCTGGGGCGGCGGCGCAAGGGAGCCGCCGATGTTCAAGTCCATCGACCATGTCGCCGTGCATTGCTCGGACCTCGAGCGCTCGGTCCGCTTCTACCCAGGATGGCGGCAGGCGCCCCCGGTGAATGAGGGGCGTCAGACCACGCGCCTGATGCCGTCGATGAGCAGCACCACCGCGGATAGCAGAATGATGAACTGCAGTAGGCGGTGATAGCGGGCGGGAGAGACCGTGCGGAAGTAACGGCTGCCGATCCATACACCGCCATAGACCGTGGGGCACCAGCAGGACGGCTTCCGCGACAAGCTTGGTCGTAACGAGACCGGCGACAATGGTCACGGCGAGACGCCACAGCAGCATGGCGGTGCCCAAAGGATCAAGGTCGCCCGCAGCCCGATGTGATCGCGGCAGGCGTGCTTCAGGTAGAGCGCCAGCGTCACCATGCCACCGGACCCGGCCAGTCCGTTCAGGAATCCGGTGATGATGGAGAGCCCGAATGCCACCCGCCGGGATCGCAGGTTGACCCCCTCGAGAAAAGGTTCGAGCGCTTTCGTCAGGTCCAGCAGAACGAGCACGGCCATGGCGGCGCCGAGAACGAGCGCAAACCAGTCGGAGCTCATGTTCGCGAACACCCATACGCCTGCGCAGCCCGCGCGGCCGGCGGCTCATCGACAAGGCGCCACACGGTCGTTGGAAGACGACTACCTTCCTTGCCGCGCTGCGCCATGACCGGCACGCACCGGCGGCACCGTCGGACCAGGTGATGGTGTCGAAGAGGGATAAGTCCCGTGACTTAGGCTGTGACTTAGGTTGTGACTTGCGCTGCTGCGCCGCCATAGCAGCTTGCGCGCCGGCGGCTGCGGCTCGGCCTTGAACTTCGCGCGCCAGTTCCCGAACGCCTTCAGCGAGAGGCCCTCCGCCTCGCAATATTCCCGCTGATTCAGGTCACTGCGCTTCCAAGCTTCGTGATGGGCTCGCCAGAACGCTCGCCATATCGCGCCCGGCGCGCCGCATTCTCCGCCATCTCGATCTCCTCTCGTTCGAAAACGAAAAGGAGAACAGATCGCAACCGACCACCCCGCGCCAAGTGTGCGTTCCCTGAACGGTTACCTTTGTTCGTAAGCGTCCGCTGGTTGCACGTAGGCTAGAGCGGAATGTTGTTAGGCTGAATCGGTAGGGGATTCCCAAAGGCGGCTAAAAGTGATTCAACATGCTGGCTGGAGAAGGAGGCCGGCATGGATGGCAAAGCCTTATTCCCTTGATCTTCGCGAGCGTGCTGTTGCGGCAGTTCTGAAGGGCGGTTTGTCGTGCAATCGGGCGGCGGCGCAGTTTGGGCTGGGCATCAGCACGGTCATCAATTGGGTGCGGCGCTATCGGGAGACCGGCAGCGTGGCCCCGGCCAAGTTTGGCGGCTACCGGAAGAAGCTCATCAGCGGTGCCCACCGCACCTGGGTTCTGGATCGGACCCAGACGGACTTCACCATACGCGGCCTGGTGGCTGAGTTGGCCGAACGGGGTCTGAAGGTGGATTACCGGACGATGTGGAACTTCGTCCATGCCGAGAAGCTGAGCTTTAAAAAAAACCGCAATCGCCAGCGAGCGGGATCGTCCCGACGTCGCGCGAAGGCGTGAGCAGTGGTTGAAGTATCGCGGGCGGATTGATGCCCGGCGCTTGGTCTTTATCGACGAGACAGGCATTGTCAGAGCAAATCGGCTTGAGGCCAGCTCGCTCCGAGCTTACCCTCGCCGGATGAGAAATCCCTTCCGCTATTTCAACAGTTCGCCCGAGATCATCCGCCTCACGGTGATGATGTATGTCCGGTTCCCCCTGTCG
>WHSO01000080.1 GCA_009380075.1 Alphaproteobacteria bacterium
CGGGGGCCCTCGAGGGCCAGCGGGCCGTGCTGGCCGAGACGGTGCCCCTGAGCCTCGATTCCGGGGCGACGCTGGGCCCGATCTCCGTCGCCTACACCACCCACGGGCGGCTCAACGCGGAGCGTTCCAACGCCATCCTCATCTGCCATGCGCTCACCGGCGACCAGTACGTCTCCGGCATCCATCCGGCGTCGGGCAAGCCCGGCTGGTGGAACACCATGATCGGGCCGGGCAAGCCGCTCGACCCGGAGCGCTATTTCCTGATCTGCGTCAATATCCTCGGCGGCTGCATGGGCACCACGGGCCCGATGGAGGACAACCCCGCGACCGGCCGGCCCTGGGGCCTCGACTTCCCGGTCATCACCATCGGCGACATGGTCAACGCGCAACGGCTGCTGATCGACCATCTCGGCATCGAGCAGTTGTTCTGCGTCATCGGCGGGTCCATGGGCGGCATGCAGGTGCTCGACTGGGCGGTGCGCTATCCGGAGCGGGTCTTCTCGGCGGTGCCCATCGCGACCGCCGGCCGCACCTCAGCCCAGAACATCGCCCACCACGAGGTCGGGCGCCAGGCGGTGATGGCGGATCCCGACTGGTGCGGCGGACGCTACCTGGAGCAGGGCAAGCGGCCGCACCGCGGGCTCGCGGTGGCGCGCATGGGGGCGCATATCACCTATCTTTCGGAATCGGCGCTGACGCGGAAGTTCGGCCGCTCGCTGCAGGAGCGCGAGCGGGTCACCTACGGCTTCGACGCGGACTTCCAGGTGGAAAGCTACCTGCGCCATCAGGGCATCACCTTCGTCGATCGCTTCGACGCCAATTCCTATCTCTACATCACCCGGGCCATGGATTATTTCGACCTCGCCCAGGAACACGGCGGCGTGCTGGCGGAAGCCTTTTGCGATACCCCGGTGCGCTTCGGCGTCGTCAGCTTCACCAGCGACTGGATGTTTCCCACCTCCGAGAGCCGGGAGCTGGTCAAGGGGCTGAACGCGGTCGGCGCCAACGTCGGCTTCGTCGAGATCGAGACCGACCAGGGGCACGATTCGTTCCTGCTGGAGATCGAGGCCTATCACCGTGTCGTCCGCGGCTTCCTCGAGGGCGCGGCGGAGCACCGCGGGCTGGGCCGGCCATGACGGGCGCGGCGGAGAGCGGGCCGCCGATCCTGGGCACATGGCCCGGGGGAAGCGGCAACGGGCGGATCCGGGTCGACCTGCAGCTCATCGCCGACCTGGTTCCGGTGGGCGCGCGGGTGCTCGACGTCGGCTGCGGCGACGGCACGCTGCTGCATTACCTGGCGCACAACAAGGGGGTCGACGCGCGCGGCATCGAGATCGACCGCGACGGCGTGGCTGCCTGCCTCAACCAGGGCCTGTCGGTGATCCAGGGCGACGCCGAGATCGACCTCGCCGACTATCCCGACGATGCCTTCGACTGCGTGATCATGAGCCAGACCCTGCAGGCGGTGCACGATCCCAGGTGGATGCTGGAACAGCTCCTCCGCATCAGCACCCGCGCGGTGGTGTCGATCACCAATGCCGGCTACTGGAAGAACCGCGTGTCCTTCCTGGTGCGGGGGCGCGAGCCGTTCGCCGTGCATCGCGACGAAACCTGGTATGACACCGCCTACATCCACCCCTGCACCATCCGCGATTTCGTCGACCTGGTGCGGACCATGAACATCCGCATCGAACGCTGCTACGCCTTCAACCCGAAAAGCACCTACCGGGAGATCGACCCGGACAGCGGCATAGCCAATCTATTCGCGGTGCAGGCGGTCTTCCTGCTGGGCTAGGGCCGCGGCCGGACGTCGCGTCAGCCCCCCGGGCATCCGGTGGATACTGCGCGCCGGCACGTAGGCCGGGCGCCGCCGCCGCTCCCGCGCCGTGGCGGCGGAGACGGCGTAGATCTGCTTCGTCGCCTCCATGATCACCACGCCGGCGAAGCGCGGCAGCAGGCGGTGCCCGAGGTTCTCCCACGCCGGCGAGGCGCCGAGTACCATGCGCGAGCGCGACGGCGGCACGAACAGCGCGCCGTCGGTCGCGGTCGGGGTGAACAGGTTGTCGCGCAGCAGGCGCGAGAGCTGGGTGGCGCTGTAGGGATGACCGTGGGCGAAGGGCGTGCGCTCGATCCGCGCCCAGATGCCGCGGCGGTTCGGCACCACCACGATCATGCGCCCGGAATCGGTCAGCACCCGCCAGACCTCGCGCAGCATCTGGCGCAGGAATTCGGCGTTCTCGACCGCATGCACCAGAACGATGCGGTCGAAGGCGTTGTCGGGGAACGGCAGGTCGAGCTCGTCCACCAGGACGCTGTGGTTGGGACCGCCGCGCGGCCAGTGCAGCACGCCCTGGCCCATGGGCATGGCGGCGATGACGCGCTCGGCCTCGTCCAGGAACGGGCGCAGGCACGGCGGCGCGTAGCCGAGCCCGAGGACGCGGCCGCCGCGGGTGTCCGGCCACATGTGACGGAGGCGCGCCCTTACCGCCCGCGCCGCCACTTGCCCGAGGCTGGATGCGTAGAAATCGCGCAGATCGACGACATCGGACCACATAGGGGCAGATTAGCACGACTTCCCGGGGACGGGCCCCGGTTGAGGTGCCCCCGGCGCTGGTCTATCCTTGACCGGAAAGGAGAGACCATGGCCCGGCTCCGCATCCACCGCATCCCCGCGCGCACCGACAACTACCTCTGGCTCGCCCACGAGCCGGATACCGATACCGTCGCCATCGTCGATCCCGCCGACGCCGAGCCCGTCATCGCCAAATGCGGCGAGCTCGGCCTCCACCTCACCCATATCCTGAACACCCACCACCACGGCGATCACATCGGCGGCAACCTCGCGCTCAAGGCGCACTACGATTGCGTCATCATCGGCCCGGCCGCCGACCGCGACCGCATCCCCGGCATCGACATCGCGGTGGGCGAAGACGATACCGTGGCGCTCGGCACCGAGACCGCCCGCGTCTTCGACGTCCCCGGCCACACGCGCGGGCATATCGCCTACTGGTTCGCCAACTCCGATGCGCTGTTCTGCGGTGACACCCTGTTCGCACTCGGTTGCGGCCGGCTGTTCGAGGGCACGCCGGCGCAGATGTGGAACTCGCTGTCGAAGTTCGCGCCCCTGCCCGACAGCACCCGCGTCTACTGCGCCCACGAATACACCCAGGCCAACGCCCGTTTCGCCCTGACCGTGGACCCGAATAACAAGGCACTGCGCCAACGCGCGGCCGAGATCGACCGGCTGCGCGCCAAGGACACGCCGACGGTGCCGTCGACACTGGGCGAGGAACGCGCAACCAATCCGTTCCTGCGCGCCGAGGACGCGGGTCTCAAGGCCGCCATCGGCCTCACCACCGCCGATCCGGTGGCGGTTTTCGCCGAAACTCGCAAGCGCAAGGACAACTTCTAGGCCCGTTTCGCGCCAAGCAACGTCGACAAACGCGCCGTCCAAGGCGCCTTTCAGGGAGGCCAAGATGAAGCTGTACCAGTCCCCAACGTCGCCGTTCGTGCGCATGGTCCGCGCCGCGGCGGAGATCAAGGGCCTGTCCGGGCGCCTCGAACTGGTCAATGCGCGCGCCGACCAGGCCGCCTTCGAGGCGCTCAACCCCCTCAACAAGGTGCCGACGCTGGTCACCGACGACGGCGAGACGCTGATCGAATCGCGCCTGATCTGCCAGTATCTCGACGGGCTGTCGGGCGGGGCGCAGCTCTACCCGAGGGACGAGGCCGCCCGGCGCCGGGTCCTGCAGCAGGAAGCGGTGATCCACGGGGTGTTGGACGCGGTCGTGCTCCGGCGCATGGAATCGCGCAAGCCCGACGGGCCGCCGTCCAAATGGTGGGACGACCGCCAGAAGCGCAAGGTCGACATCGGCCTCGACCTCATCGAGCGGGAGCTCGCCGCCTATACCGGCGAGCCGACCATCATCCCGATCATGCTCGGCTGCATGTGCCATTTCATGGGCCGGGTCTCGCCCGACGACTGGCGCAAGACCCACGGCAAGCTCGCCCGGTGGTACGACGGCTACCGCGCTGAGCCCCATATGGCCGCCACCGAAGTTAACGAATGAACCAGGCCGCGCGCGGCGGCAGGCGGAGCCCCAAACGTTAACGAATCGACGGCGGGAAAAAGGCTCCGGCCCATGACGGGGCTTGCGATTCGCCGCCGAATCGGCTGCAATGCAAGATAATATAATGTCGGCGTGGTGGTCGAGACACGCCGGTACCGGGGGAATCTACATGTCGACGTCCAGCGATGGGCCCAGCACCGGGTCCAGCGGTGCGTCCTCGGGCGCGGCGGCTTCACCGGCCGTCACCGGCAGCACCGCGGAGCGTCCGGTCGCCGTCATCCGCAAATATGCCAACCGCCGGCTTTACGACACCTCGCGCGCGCGCTGCGTCACCCTCGCCGATATCGCCCACCGCATCCGCGCCGGCGAACGGGTGCGGGTCGTCAACGCCCACGGCGGCGGCGACGTGACGCGCCACGTACTCATCCAGATCCTGTGCGACAGCGAAACCGCAAGCGATTCCCGCGGCATCCTCGACGAGGAGGTGCTGGCCCGTCTCATCCGCCTGTCGAGCGCCCGCGCCGGGCGCGGCGTAGCGACGGCGATCGCGCGCGCCCTCGACCAGATCGAAGGCGTCCCCGAATCCGCCCCCCCTGCGGCGGCATCGCTCTATCCGCGCGGGCGCGAGGCCGGGCGCGCCGTGGCGGCCCGCCTCGATGCGCTGGAAGCGCGGCTCCGGTCGCTGATCTCGGCCGCGGACAAGGGCGCGGCGCGCCGGGCCTCCCGCAAGCCCCGCTGAACGGCGCCGTCAGGCCGTCGCCGCGATCGCCTGGCCGAGGATATCCGCCATCTGGTCGATATCGCCCTCCGAGGCGATCAACGGCGGCGACAGGGCGATGGTGTCGCCCGCCTGGCGGGTCAGCAGGCCCAGTTCGAGGCATTTCAAAAACACCTCGTAGGCGCGCGCGCCGGGGCGCCCCTGCCGGGAGGCAAGCTCGACCCCCGCGGCAAGGCCGATGTTGCGCACGTCGATAACCCCGGCCACATCGTCGAGCCGGTGCACCGCGTTTTCGAAATACGGCTCGAGCGCACGGGCGCGCGCAAACAGGTTTTCCTTCTCGTAAATGTCCAGGGTCGCCAGGGCGGCGGCACAGGCAAGCGGGTGCCCCGAATAGGTGTAGCCGTGGAACAACTCGATCGCCGGCTCGGGTCCGGTCATCAACGCGTCGTAGATGTGCCTGCGGGCGAACACCGCGCCCATCGGCACCGCGGCGTTGGTCAGGCCCTTGGCGGTGGTCATCAGATCGGGAAGGACGTTGAAGCGGGTGGCAGCGAAGGCGGCGCCGAGACGGCCATAGCCGGTGATCACCTCGTCGAAGATGAGGAGGATTCCGTGAGCGTCGCAGATCTCGCGCAGGCGCTCGAGATAGCCCACGGGCGGCACCAGCACGCCGGTGGAGCCCGCCACAGGCTCGACGATCACCGCCGCTATGGTGGTGGCATCGTGCAGCGCGATCAGGCGCAGGAGGTCGTCGGCGAGATGCGCCCCCCAGGCAGGCTGCCCGCGGGAAAAGGCGTTGTGCGCCAGATCATGGGTGTGCGGCAGGTGGTCCACGGCGCCGAGTCCGGGGCCGAACTGCTTGCGGTTGTTGCCGATGCCGCCGACCGCCATGCCGCCGAAGTTGACACCGTGATAGCCGCGCTCGCGCCCGATGAGGCGCCCGCGGCGACCCTCGCCGCGGGCGTGGTGGTAGGCAAGCGCGATCTTGAGCGCCGTCTCGACCGCCTCCGACCCCGAATTCACGTAGAACACGTGATCGAGATCGCCCGGGGCAAGGCGGGCAAGGCGCGTCGCCAGGGTAAAGGCGGCCGGATGGCCCATCTGGAAGGCGGTGGCGTAGTCGAGGCTGCGGGCCTGGGCGGCGATGGCGTCGGCGATCTCGTCGCGGCAGTGGCCGGCGTTGACGCACCACAGCCCGGCGGTCCCGTCGAGGATTTGCCGCCCGTCGGCCATGCGGTAATGCATGCCCGACGCCGAGGCCATAAGGCGCGGTGCCGCCTTGAACTGGCGGTTGGCCGTGAATGGCATCCAGTAGGCGTCGAGATCGTTGGGGGCTTCGGCCATGCTCATCTCCTTTGACGGGCGCGGAGGATCGGCGGCGCTCGCGCGTGCGCACCATAGGCAGGGCCGGCGCCATGGACAAGGGCGACCGCCTGTGCCTTCCGGCACAGGCAAGGTTTGAAGTATGGACCCGTTGCGCCTAGGATTCAGCCGCCCCGCCCCTGCCCGAGCTCCCATGACCGACGCCCCTCTCCTGACCCCCCGGCAGATCGCCATCGTCCGGCAGGTCTTCGGCACCGACATCCGGCTCGACGGCGACAACGTGTTCATCGCAGGCCGACGGTGCCCCATCCGTGACGGCGTGATCGTCCTCGATGGCACGGTCGCCGAGGTCGACGCGGAAAAGGCCGAGGTTATCCGCTCCTTCGGCGAGGAATGGGGATCGTTCCCCGCCATGGCCCCCGAACACCAGCGGGAGTTCGACGGCTATTTCGACCTCGTCGACGTGGCGGGCCTGGAGGGGAAGACCGTCGCCGACCTCGGCTGCGGCATGGGACGCTGGTCGCGCATCCTGCTCGAGCGGACGACGCCGCGCTTCCTCGTCTGCGCCGACCTCTCGGACGCCATCTTCGTCGCCCGGCGCAATCTGGCGGAGCATCCGAACGTCCTGTTCATCAAGGCGGACCTGGAGACGCTGCGCTTCGACGGTTTCCGTTTCGATTTTGCGTTTTCCCTCGGCGTCCTGCATCACATTCCGGGCGGCATTGCGGTGGCGCTCGCGCAGATCGCGAGCTACGCCGAAAGCTTCCTCGGCTACCTCTATTACGCCCTCGACAATCGCGGCACGGTTTTTGCCGTCCTGTTCCGCGCGGCGGACCTCCTGCGTCGCGCGCTCGCCCGTATCCGGACCGAACCCGTGCGCCGGGCTGTGTCGTGGCTCATCGCGCTCGTGCTCTACAAGCCGTTCGTGCTGGCAGCGGACATTGCCGGAGCACTCGGCGTCGACAAGGATCGGATGCCGCTCAACGCCTATTGCGGCAATTCGCTTCGCCGCATCCAGCAGGACGCCTACGACCGCTTCTTCACCACCGTCGAATACCGCTACACACGCTCCGACATCACCGCGCACTGCACCCGCCATTGGCACGAGGTGACGTTCTCCGACCGCCAGCCCTATTGGCATTTCCTCTGCCGTGGCCCGCGGCGGTGATTTGGCGTTGTCCGATGCCCTCGATTGCCACGGGTCCGAAAGCCGCTAAAATCGGCTGCTCATAGCGCCCCCACAGAGGCGCCCAAGACAACGGGGAACATCCTCGCGTGAACATTCCCCCTTTCATCCCCCGGCCCGGGAACGGCGAAGGCGCGTACGCCGGCGGCGGGACGATCCGATGTGCGGCATAGCCGGCCTCTTCGACCTGACGCGGGGACAACCGGCCGGCGCGCTCGAACACGCGGCGCGGGTGATGACCGATACCCTGGCGCATCGCGGCCCCGACGGGTCCGGCGTCTTCGCCGACGAGATCGGCGGCGTCGCCCTGGGCCACCGGCGGCTCGCCATCCTCGACCTGACCGAGACCGGTGCCCAGCCGATGGCATCGGCCGACGGCCGGTTCGTCATCACCTTCAACGGCGAGATTTACAACTTCGCCGACATTGCCCGTGAGCTGCCGGGATTCGGGACCGCCCGACGCGGCCAGTCGGATACCGAGGTGCTGGTCGAGGCCTGCGCGCGATTCGGCGTCGATGCGACGGTGCGCCGCGCCGTCGGCATGTTCGCCTTCGCGCTGTGGGACCGGCGCGAGCGCGTCCTCACCCTCGTGCGCGACCGGCTCGGCATCAAACCGCTCTACTGGGCGCGGGCGGGACGGATGATCCTGTTCGGATCGGAGGTCAAGGCGATCCTCGCCCATCCCGCTTTTCGGCCCGAGCTCGACCGCGACGCGCTCGCCGCCTACATGCGGCTCGGCTACGTTCCGGCGCCGCACGGCATCTACCGCAACCTTCATAAGCTGCGTCCGGGCCACGTGATGCGGCTGGGGCTTGACGGCTCCGTCACCGAGCAGGCGTTCTGGTCGCTCCGCGACGTGGCCATGGACGGAATCCGGACGCGGTCGCCGCTGACCGCGGACGAGGCGACCGACGCATTGGAGGAGCGGCTGACCGAGGCGGTGCGCCTGCGCCTCGTCGCCGACGTGCCGCTCGGCGCCTTCCTGTCGGGGGGAGTCGATTCATCCACCGTGGTGGCGCTGATGCAGAAAAGCGCGAGCGGTCCGGTCAGGACCTTCACCATCGGCTTCGGCGAAGCCGATTTCGACGAAGCGGACCATGCCCGCGCCGTGGCGAACCATCTCGGCACGCAGCACACGGAACTGAGGGTCACCGCCGCCGACGCGCGTGCCGTGATCCCCATGCTGCCCGACATGCATGACGAACCCTTCGCCGACGCCAGTGCGATCCCGACGTTCCTGCTGTCGCGCCTCACCCGCGGCCATGTCACCGTGGCGCTGTCGGGTGACGGCGGCGACGAACTGTTCGCGGGTTACGACCGCTATCGCGTGGCAGGGACGGCGCGACTGGCTTTCCTGCCCGCGGCCGCCCGGCAGGCGCTCGGCCGTTGCCTCGGCGCGGTGCGGCCCGATACCTGGGACACGCTGGCGCGTTTCCTGCCCGCCTCGCGGCGGCCGCCGGCGGTCGGCGACAAGCTGGCCAAGCTCGCCCGCGTGCTCCGCGCACGGGACGACGACGACGTCTATCGCGCGGTGATCGCGCTGTGGGATGCGCCGGAGGACCTGGTGCCGGGGGCGTTGCCGGCACCGGATGCCGCGAGCGACCCGTCGCTGGCGCGCGACCTTCCGGATTTCCTTGCGCGCATGCAGTACCTCGACAGCGTGACCTACCTGCCCGACGACATCCTGACCAAGGTCGACCGCGCCTCCATGGCGGTGTCGCTGGAAGCACGCGTGCCGCTGCTTGACCATCGGGTGGTGGAGCTCGCCTGGCACCTGCCACCGGGGCTCAAGCGCCGCAACGGCGTGTCCAAATGGCTGCTGCGCCAGGTGCTCTACCGCCACGTGCCGCGCGCGCTGATCGAACGGCCGAAGATGGGATTCGGCGTGCCCATCGGTGCCTGGCTGCGCGGCCCGCTGCGCGACTGGGCCGAGGCGCTGCTGGCGCCGGAACGCCTTGCCCGCGAGGGCGTCCTCAACCCGAGCCTGGTCACCCGGCGCTGGCAGGAACACCTGAGCGAGCGGCGCAACTGGAGCTACCAGTTGTGGACGGTGCTGATGTTCCAGGCCTGGCGCGAGAGGTGGCTGCGGTGACGGCGGCGCCCGTGCGCGTCATGTTCCTCGTCACCGAGGACTGGTACTTCTGCTCCCACCGTCTGGGGCTGGCGCTGTCGCTCGCCGCCAAGGGCATGGAGGTCGCGGTGGCCTGCCGCGTCGATCGCCACGGCGAGGACATCGAGAAGGCGGGACTGCGCCTCTACCCCCTGCCGTGGAAGCGGCGCAGCCTCAACCCGCTGCGTCTCACCGCTTCGGTCTGGCGTATCTGGCGGGCCTACCGCCGTTTCCGGCCGGATATCGTCCATCACGTGGCGCTCAAGCCGGTCTTGCTGGGCTCGCTGGCGGCGCGGCTCGCCGGCGTCCGGCACGTGGTCAACGCCGTCGCCGGGCTCGGCTTCGTGTTTTCCTCACCGAGTCTCAGGGCACGGTTCCTGAAGGTCGTCATGACCATGGCCTTCCGCCTGCTTCTCGACGGGCGCCGATTTCGCACCATCGTGCAGAACGACGACGACGGCAAGGTCCTGGAGTCGCGCGGCATCGTCGCGCACGACCATCTTATGGTGATTCGCGGCGCGGGGGTCGATCTCGATCGTTTCCGCCCCACGCCGGAGCCGCCAGGACCGGTGCGCGCTGTCATGGTGTCGCGCATGATCCGCGAGAAGGGCGTGCGCGAACTGGTGGAGGCGGCACGCCTGCTCCATGCCCGCGGTGTGCCGGTGCGCATTGTGCTGGCAGGCACGCCGGATCCCGAGAACCCGACGGCCATTCCCGAGGCGATGCTCAACGCCTGGGCGCGTGAGGGAGTTATCGACTACCTCGGCCATGTGAACGACGTTCCGACGCTCTGGCAGCGATCACATATCGGCGTGCTTCCTTCCTACTACGGCGAGGGCGTGCCCCTCGCGCTGATCGAGGCGGCGGCGGCGGGCCGTCCGCTGATCGCCGCCGACGGCCCGGGCCTGCGCGACATCACCCGGCCCGGTGAAAGCGGCCTCCTGGTCCCGCCGCGCGACGCCGTGGCGCTGGCGCTGGCGATCGAGATGCTGGTGAAGGACAGCGCGATGCGGACTCATCTGGGCGCCGGCGCCCGGCACCTTGCGGAAATGGCCTTCGGCTCCGGAGCGGTATTCGAAGCGACGCTGGCCGTGTACCGCGACCTGCTCGACCCCCGTTATTCGCCTCCCGCCCGAAGGCCTTGACGTCCCGATCCGGATATCATACTAATAAAAAAAACGTATGATAATACCTGGTCGGGCCGCCCAAGATGCGTCTGCTGTTTCTCCTTCTTACGCTTCCTGCCTTCACCGCCCACGTCGCCCCCGCCCAGGGGAAGGACGCTGGCAACGATGGGGCGATTCGGGGGCAAGTCCTGTTCGAGCTTCAGAACGACGGGGGCCATCCGCTCCGACGATCCCGCCAACGAACGGAACGACATGTTCCTCACCATCGAAGCGGCCATCGAGGCGCGTCTCGCCCCGCCGCTCACGCTCCGGAGCCAGGTCACGTTCGAGCCGGTGCGCGGCGCTGAGCCGGGCCGGGACCGTTTTTTTGGCGACCAGGGCGCCTACATCGAGCAGCTCTACCTGGAATATACCCGCGGGAGTTTCACCTTTCGCGGCGGTAAGTTCGGCCAGAAACTGGGTGTCGCCTGGGACGCGGCACCGGGAATCTGGAGCACCGACTTCGCCGAAGATTACGAGCTCGGCGAGCAGATCGGTATTGCCGCCGATTTCAACTTCGGCTCCGAGGCCATGGGCAGGCACGTCGTCACGGTAGGCACCTTCTTTGCCGACACCACGGTCCTGTCGGAATCGGCTTTCACCAATCGTGGCCGTACCCGGCGTACCGACGGCGGGGCCGGCAATACCGAGGATTTCTCCAACGTCTCCATCTCTTTGGAGGGCGGAGACATCCCTGCCCTTCCCGGCGCCAGTTATCACCTCGCCTATACCAACCGCGACAGCGACGCCGCCGGCGAGACGACCGAATCGGGCGTTGCCGGCGCACTGCGCTACGCGTTCAAACTTGGTGCCGTCGGCGTGGAACCGCTCGTGGAATATGCCACGTTCGTCGACCGCGACGGCGTTCCCGGCACCGATGTGGACTACCTGACGACGGCCGTGCGGTTCACCTGCGGGAAGTGGAACGTGGCACTGTCACGCACCGGACGCAGGACCAGGACCGAGGGGGCGTTGGAGGCCGACGACTCGCTGGCGCAGGCGACGTTGGGATACGCGTTCGAATCGGGTATCAATGCCAACGCCGGCTACCGCCATGCGGAGGAATCCGGCATCACCACCGAAACCCTCGGTTTTCTCGTCGATTACACACTGGCGTTCTGACCCGTCGCACGGTCGCGGCCGCGCGGCGCGGGGCGCCCATGCCGGAAACGCGCTTCCCAAAGGCGGCGACGGCGTATTCAATAGGGCGACGGCGAATCACCGCCGCGAGGCAAGCCCATGGCGATGGAATTCCGTACCCGCAAGATGGTCAAGCCGGTGGACCTCAACCCCCACGGCACCCTGTTCGGCGGCCGCGTGCTCGAATGGATCGACGAGGAGGCGGCGATCTTCGCCGCCTGCCAGCTCGGCTCGCCCAGCCTGGTGACCAAGCTGATGTCGACGGTCAACTTCGTGTCGTCGGCGCGGCCCGGCGACATCGTCGAGATCGGCTGCGAGGTGGTCGCCTTCGGCCGCACCTCGATCACGGTCCATTGCGAGGTGCGCAACAAGGAGACCGGCGCCCTCATCACCGAGGTCGACAAGATCGTCTTTGTTCATGTCGATGCCGAGGGCAAGCCGGCGCCCCACGCGGTTTTCCTGAAGAACGAGGCGCGCGGGCGCGCCAAGGCCTGACCGACGTCACGGCATGGGCGCGGCCGGACGCGGCCGCCGTATTGGGCGCGGTCAGCCCTCGCGCGCGTTGTCGTGGATTTCGGGATGGCGCAGCATCCACACGGCGATCGCCAGCATCGCCGCCGTCGCCAGCACGCCGAGGATGTAGAAGCTGAGCGCGATGCCCGCGATCTGGGCGATGGCGCCCATCAGCACCGGTGCCAGGATCGAGGTCACGCGGTTGGCGGTGGCGCGCAGGCCGATGGCCTTGCCCTGGGCACCCGGCCCCGCCGTGCGCAGCGTCAGGGTGATGACCAGGGGCTGGTGGATGCCGTTGAAGAATGAGCGGATCAGCAGCACCACCGCGAACATGACGAAAACTCCCAGCACCGGCGTGATCGCGATCAGCACGAGCGCGATCCACACCACCGACCACAGCAGCCAGTAGGGCTTGATCCGGCGCGAGAGCGGCGACGCCAGCAGCGGCCCGATACCCGCCGTCACCGACGACAGTGCGAACAGGAGGCCGATAAGGGTACCGGAAATGCCGCTCTGGTTGAGCCAGACGACATAGAACGACGACTGAATGTTGTTGCCGACGTGGGTCATCATGCCGATGGCGACGGTGATGGCGACCGTCGGCGCCGCGAGCAGACGGAAGGTGGCGACGTAATCCGCCGGATCCGGGATCAGGAACGACCACCAGCTTCGTTCCGTCGTCGGCGCGTCCGGGGCCGGTCCCGACAGGGCGGCCGGAACCGACGGCGCCCGTGCCTCGGGCAGCAGCAAGTTGCACACGATCGTCCCCGACCCCCACAGGGCGGCGAGGCCGAAGGCCGCCCAGGGCCCGGCGATGTCCCACGCGGCGCCGGCCATGGGCGGGCCGACGAAGTTGCCGATGCGGCTCACCACGCTGAGGCGCCCGGCGTAGACCGTGCGCCCGCCCATGACCTGGCCCACGAGGGTCTGGGCGCCGAGCCAGCCCATGGAATCGGCGAGCCCCCACAGCATCTGAAGCAGGATGACCGCCCACACCCAGGGCATCAGCGGATAGAACACCGGCGCCAAGGTGCCGAGCACGGCGAAGAACAGCATCACGCGGCGGCCGCCCACCTTGTCCATCAGGGCGCCGATGTGGATCGACAGGAACAACGACGCGACCGGACGGCTCCCGAGCACGATGCCGAGCAGGAACGGCGACAGGTCGAGCCCCACCACCCACAGCGGCACGATGGTGATCGCCATGAAATGCATGGTCGTCGAAAAGGCGCCGATTCCGTAAACGGCGATTTCGGTCCTGAGGCCGACCCGTGGCGTTGGAGTCGCCTCGCCTGCGTTCGGCGCGGGCATCAGTCGGTGCGGCCGTCCAGCGCCCGGCGGACCGTGCGCGCGAGATGGCCGAGTTCGAACGGCTTGTGGATCAGGGTGGCCCTCCCGTCCGTGCCGAGGAGATCGGCAAAGCCGCTCGTGGCATGGCCGCTCATGAATACGGCCTTGAGCGGGCCGAAACGCGCGCGCGCGCCGGCGACGATCGTGGGGCCGCGATTGCCGCCGGGCAG
>WHSO01000042.1 GCA_009380075.1 Alphaproteobacteria bacterium
ACCAGCACCGCAATACCGGGCCGGCGCAGCAGGTTGCCCTCGTCATGAAGGCCAAGCCGCTGTTCCTGTTCATGCACATGCTGTTCCAGAAGGTGGTGGACTACCCGCCGTCAACCCCGGCGCCCGGGTCCGAAGGCTACGCCCCGCCGGATCACATCTAGGTGTGATGGCCGGAATCCGGGGCTTCCCCACGTGGTTGCGCGCGGGACCCGCTACCGCTACCCTTGGGCACCGATCCCAAGGAGATATCCATGCCCGAAGACGCCAAGCCCGCGGATACCGCTGAACCCAAGACCGGTCACAACAAGCCGGTGTGGGAGCGCTGGCAGAAGAAGCGTACGTTCGTCCGCGCGCTGGAAGGCACCTACGGCGAGGTCTACAAGAGTCTCTACGCGCAACCGCGCGTGATCACGACCCCCGACCTGAAGTGGCACGGCGGGCCCGCCTACTACCACAAGATCGTCGTCAGCCCGCAGAACGTCTCCATCGCCCAGTCGATCGAATGCCATCTCGACTGCTTCGCGCCGGGCGCTTTCGGCCAGAAGCACGGGCACATGAATTCGGCGGTGTTCTTCGTCCTGTCGGGCAAGGGCTACGACATCCACGACGGCGTCAAGCTGGAGTACGAGGCCGGCGACGCCAGCATCGTCGAGACCGCCTGCGTCCATCAGCACTTCAACCGCTCCGACACCAAGCAGATGGTCTGTCTGGTGATGAAGGCGAAGCCGCTGTTCCTGTTCATGCACATGGTCTTCCAGAAGACCGTCGCCTACCCCTCCGACAAGATGGCGAAGGGGCTTGACGACTACTCGCCGCCTGCCGGCATTTAGCGGCACGCCACGGAATAAGCGACGGCCGGGGATATCCCCGGCCGTTTTCCTATGCTCGGAACCCTGCGTAGGCGGTCAGGACTTGGGCTGGCTCATGCCTTCCCTGGTGCCGGGGCGGGCGCCGACCTCCGCGATCCAGCGCGCGATGTTCTTGTGGTCGTCGATGGGGAAGACGCTCTGGTCGAAGCCGGCGACTCGCGGATAGAAGCAGATATCGGCGATGGAGAACGTGCCGGCAAAGTACTGCTGCCTGCCCAGGTGGTCGTCGATCACCCTGACCACGCGGGCGCAATCGTCCTTGAGCGTTGGGTGGTTCTTGAGGGCGCCGAGGAACGGCACCGAGCCGTTCATGTGCAGCGTGAACCACTTCTGCACCTCGATCCGGTCCAATGCATCCTTGCCGTAGAGCTTGCCGGCCTTCTCGGCGACGTAGAGCAGGATCGCGCCGGATTCGAACACGGTGGCCGTCTTCCCTCCCGGACCGTCGGAATCGACTATCACCGGCACCTTGCCGTAGGGGTTGCGCGCCAGGTGCTCCGGCGTCGACTGGTCCTTCTTACGCAGGTCCATGGCATGGACGGTGTAGGAGAGCCCCGCTTCCGACAGGCCGACCGAGGCGCGGCGGCTGTTGGTGGTGGACGCCATGTAGCAATCGATCATCGACGTTCCTCATCATGATGCCGGCCTGCGGCCGGACGTGGTTGGCGGCGCCGGGCATTCGTACCGGTGCCGAAAATTCGCGTCAGGGATGGACGGACTGGCTGAAGTAGCGGTCCTCCACCGTCAGGCCGAGCTGGCGGGCGCGGGCCTCGCGATACAGGATCGCGCCGATGGCGGCGAACTGGAGGCCGAGCCCCTTGTAGTTGTGAAAGCAGGTGGTCTCATTGGGCGACAGGCGGCCCGGCGCGGTGCCGGCTACCACGTCCTTGAGCTCCGGCGCGGCGGTGATGTCGAACACCCCGATGTCGGGGCGCGAATAGTCGCCGTTCTCGAACTCGGGGATTTCCGAGGGCCAGCCGCGCGCCGTATGGGCCTGCACCGGGTCGTGGGTGTTGACCACGAGGCGGTCGACCCTCTTGAGGACGTCGAGCGGGATTTCGGAACCGCGCACGCTGGTGATGTGCATGCCCGGCCGCACCATCGCCGGCGTGATCGTCACCACCATGGAATTGGTCGCCGAGGCGAGGATTTCGGCGCCTTCGGCGGCCTCCTCCGGACTCGCAACGGCGCGTACTTCGATACCAAGCTTCTTCGCATAAAGGCGGGCGAATTCGTCCCGATTGGCCTTGGTCGGGCTGAACACCTTGACGAGATCGAGGTTGCGCACCGCGGCCATGGCCTCGATCTGGCCGGTCGCCTGCCAACCCGTCCCGAGCAGGCCGAGGACCTTCGCATCCTTGCGGGCGAGGTACTTGGCGGCAACGCCCGACGAGCCGCCGACCCGGGTCTTCTGCACGTAGCCGTCATTGAACATGGCGAGCAGCTCGCCGGTATCGGTCGAAAACAGGAGGACGAGGCCGTTGTAGCGGTCACCCTGGGACAGCGGAATCTTGACCCGGCGCGGAGCGCCGTTGACGACCGGCCAATGCACCACGTCGGAGTTGAGCCGGAGCGCCGCCACACCCGCGGACGGCAGGTTGCCCGACATGGTCTTGAGGGCATAGACCGCGTCCGGCCGCGGATTGGTCACGACGGCGTCCTGGCGCGGCAGGTCGACGGCGTCGTGGTTGCCGAGATCGCGATACGCGGTCTCCAGCGCTTCGACACACGGCCCCATTTCGAGAAAGCTCTCGATCTCTTCGTTGGTGATGACAAGCACTTTACGTTTCCCCGGTTGGTCTTGTTGATTGAAAGTTTGTCCGATCAATCGTCGGACATTTTCGGCGTCTTATAGCCGTATTTCTTGCGGTCGGTCATGAACGCCCGGTAGTCGTCGCGGTGATTGGGCGCGTTATAGGGACAGACGTCCACGCACAGGTGGCAGTATTCCTTGCGCAGGCGCGAATAGGGATAGCATTTGGCAACGTCGGTGAGCCACCGCTTGACCCCCATGTCGACGATGTAGTCCTCGGGGATGGCGTCGCCCGGACAGTTGTTACTGCAGACCTGGCACACGGTGCAGCGGTCCTGGACGCCGAAGGAGATCGGCGCGTCATAGGCGACCGGCAGGTCGGTGGTGACGAAGGACGGCCGAAAGCTCGCGCCATATTCGGGATGGATCAGGCTACCGTGCTTGCCGAGCTCGCCGAAGCCGCACTGCCACAGCACCGGGATAGCCTGGATGTAGGTGCCGCCGTTGTGATGGGCCACGGCCTCCCAGCCCAGTTCCTCGCGAATCCAGACCGCCATTTCGGTGGCTATCTTCGCCACCATCCAGTAGGTGCGGTGCGCCTCGTCGCTCACCGCTTCCGGGCCCTTCAGCACCTCGTCGTAGGATTCGTGGTGGCAAAATGCGATGACGTTCCTGAATGTGCAGTCGAATCCCTCATCGATCATGACCGGATGCAAAGCGCACATGCCGACGAGATCGGCGCCAAACTGGCGCGCCCGGCCCTTGATGTCCTCTGCCATGGTGACAGGGTCGGTCACCTCCCGCCGCCTGGGGCCGACGGGACCGTTGCGCAGCGGGGTGCAGGCCTCGATCCGCGCCCTGTATTCCAGGCGCAGCTTGGACTGGTGCTCGTACAGCGGCACCTTGTCCAGGCCCATTTCGCCCATCACCTGCCCGAGCAGGGGATCGGCGAGGCCCTGTTCCCGGCGCCTGGTGGTGCCTATCATCGGGTGTCCTCCTGCTCCAAAATACGCCGCCGTCTTGGCCGTCTTGCCGCAGGCTTGCCCTGAGGCTAGCACATTTTCAGCCGCCGCCAACCGGCGCCGCCCGGACCGTCACGGGATCGCCGTCCCGAAGGCCGAGCGCACCGCGCAGGTGGATCGGCGAGATGATCTCGACCTGGCCCGGGTCATAGCTGACGACCCGGGGCAGAACGATGGCACCCCGCTCACGGTCGTTTACCATCACCGGGAAAAGCACGGCGTCGCACCAGGCCGGATCGGGCGCCGTCATGACGATCCCGGGTTGCGCCTGCAAACGCCACCAAGCCTCGCGCTCCTGCCCCTCGGCCACCATCAGGTTAAGCGTTCCGGGGAACGGGTCGATGCCGACGAGGCGGATAAAGCCATCCCGCGCCCAGGCCGAGGAGGTGAACCCGACGGCGGCCCCCTTCCCGGTCGCCACGCGGCCGGTGAAGCATATCGTGGCGGCCGGCCCGGCGGTCACGCCAGCAGTCCCGCCTCGCGAAACGCCCGCTGCGCCCCGGGATGGAGCGGCGTACCACCGGGCGCGAGCGCGTCGATTCCCACCTCGCGCGCGAGTCCGAGCAGGGATGGGAGCCCGCGGAACAGGGGATGTGCCGCCTCGAGGCGGTCGGCACCGGCGATGAAAGCGCGGGTTATGGCGTGGACGAAACCCTCGTCGGCCTCGGCGGCCGCGACGACGACGTTGAGGACGCCGAGCGCCGGCACGTCGGTAGCCAAGCCCGGCGCGCAGTCCGACGGCACCAGGGCCGGGGAATAGAATGGGTGGGCGCCGCACAGGGCCGCGATATCGTCGGGGTCGAAGGCGAGCACCTTGATCGACATGCGCGTACACAATTCGCTGAAATGCTGGCTCGGAATCGGTGCCGAGAATTGCGCCGCGACGTCGCCGTTGGCGAGCGCCGCGCCGCCGTCGAAGGTGGAGACGTGGCTGAAACGGATGTCGTCGCCGCTCCAGCCGAGGCCGCGGGCGATGTTCAGCGCATGCTGCGCCATGCCGGAATCGGCGTGGCCCACCGCGATCGGCTGTCCCTTCAGGTCGCGCACGGTGTTGATAGGTGATTCGGAGCGCGCGACGAAGAACAGCGGCCCGGCGTTGAGCGGCGTCACGATGGCGACCGGCGTCGGCGTCGTGAAAGGGTCGGCCCCGGCGACGGCGCGCGGTACCCAGTTGGAGGCCATGAAGCCGAGTTCCGCCTCACCCCGCGCCACGCGTTCGGCGTTGATGACGCTGCCGGTCGAGCCAAGGACTTCGGCCTCCTTGATGACGCCGGCGTCCCTGAGCACCTCGGCGACGAGCCTCGCCTGGGTGTGAAAGGTGCTGAGTGGGTCGGAAGAGGAAATGCGGATCTTGTTCATCGTCCCTGGCCCAAACGAAACGGGCGCCCGGGGGCGCCCGCTCCGCCTGATACTGTTCTAGAACTTGTCGGCGTATTTCTTGTAGAGGCTGATCTGCTTGGTGATGGCGGCCAGCGACGCCTTGCCGTCGAGGTGCTGGATCGGCCCGTTGCCGGTCTTGTCGGCCCAGGCCTTGAATTCGGCGTTGTCGAGGGCCCGCTTGAGCGCCGCCTCGAGGACCGAGCTGATGTTCGCTGGGGTCTTGGGCGCGGTCGCGACATAGCGTTCGAGGCCGAGCTCGTCCAGTTCCGGATGGCCGTAGTCCTTCGCGGTCTTGACACCGAAGACGCTTTTGCCCGTGGTCAGTTCGAGCACGGGCATGAGATCGTGCGGGCCGATGTTCTTCTTCTTCATGCCGCCGCCGATGTAGCGGCGGAAGCTGCCGACGGCCAGCATGGTGGTGTCGCCGTCTCCGCGGATCACCGCCAGCGCGTAATCGGCCGACGACTTGTAGCCGGTGATGAAGTTCACCTGCTTGCCGAACGTGTCCCACATGATGGTGCTGGTCATGAACGAGGTCCCGCCGGCGCCCAGCTCGGGATTCTTGACCGGCCGCTTGAGGTCGAGGAGGCCCTTGAAGTCCTTGATGCCGGACTTGCCGGAGACCACCACCACGTAGTCGCCCTTGGCGATCCGGGCGAGCCAGGTGTACTTGGTCAGGTCGTAGCGCTTGGTGTCGCCCTTGATGTTGGGCAGCGCATGCCCCGGGATGTTGAAGATCATCAGTTTTGAACCGTTGGGACGCGTCCTGGCGAGGTCGATCGCCGCCTTGGAGCCGCTCGCACCCGGAAGATTCTTCGGAATGACGTTGACCTTGCCGCCCAGTTCCTTTTCCAGATAGGGCGACAACTTGCGGACGATGGTGTCGAACCCACCGCCGGGCCCGTAGGGAATCGTGAATTCGATATCGCGGCTTGGCGTCCAGTCCGCGGCATGGGACGCGGGAACAGAGGCAACGCCGGCGGTCAAAACCGTCGCGGCTACGCCCAATGTCTTGAGCAAGCGCATGATCGAAACTCCCCGTCAGTTATTTGTGCGATTTCAATTCATGATTTATAGAGCATGAACAGGTTCGGCGGAAGGCCAAAGCAATGTCTTAATGAACGGTTTTAGGTGTTTGCTCTGATTGTGTTTTTGGCGCCCTTTCCGTCTGCCCGGACTGATGGTGGACGATGCGCCAGAGGGCTCCTTCGCGGACGTAGAAATTGGTGGCGGCGAGATAGATTTCGCCGATCGCCTCGAAGCAGACCACGAAAGCGGAATCGCCGGTGACCGTCGCCTCCGCCTCGAGCGCGCGGATCGCCGGGCGCGGCGGATTGGCCAGAATGCCGCGCCAAGTCTGCATCACCTTGTCACGGCCACGGACCGGGGGCCAGCCCGGGTGAATGCAACTGGCGGGCACCGATTCGGCCCAGAGGCCTTCCATCGCCGTATAGTCGCCGGCGGAGAAAGCCAGGTAGAAGGCCTCGTTCGCCGCCAGAACTTCCCGGTGCAGATCGTCCCGGTTCGCCATGCGTTGTCTCCCATCGGCGGCATCAATGGATTCGGGGTTGGCACCCTTGTCGGGCAAGGCTAGCATGGCGCGCCTTTCCGGTCGCCTCTTCATCGACAGCACGTCTGGACCCCCGATCGCCCATGTCCGTCACGGCGACCTTCCAAAGTCTTCTCGATCGCTATTGGCGGCGCCTGCCCGGCAACTTCCGCGGCTGCTTCTGGATGCTTCTGGCGGCGCTGTCCTTCATCATCGTGCAGTCCTTCACCAAGGCGCTGGGAGGCAAGATCCCGAGCGCGGAAATCGCCTTCTTCCGCTGCGCCATCGGCAGCGTCGCCATCATGCCGTTCCTGATCAGCCGCGGATTCGGGGCCTTTCACACGCCCAACCTGCCATTTCATCTGCTGCGCGGCCTGTTCGGTGCAGCGGCCGTTTTCCTGATGGTTTTCGCCATCGTCCACATGCCGATAGCCGACGCCACGGTCATCGGCTTCACCCGGATGCTGTTCCTGATCGTCCTTGCGGTTCTCTTCCTTGGGGAAAAAGTGCGCTGGCGACGCTGGGCGGCCACGGCCATCGGCTTCGGCGGAGTTGTGCTGATGCTGCGGCCCGGCGACGGCGCTTTTCAGCTCGCCGCCCTGTCCGCGCTGGGGGCGGCGCTGTGCTTCGCCTCCGCCCACACCTGCATCAAGATGTGCACGACCCGCAAGGACCACCCGATGACGGTGCAGACCTATTACGCGGTGATCTCGACCATCCTGACCTTCGTTCCGGCCATGCTCGTCTGGATCACGCCCAACCTGGAGCAGGTGCTGCTCCTGCTGGCGATGGGAGTGATGTCCGGCGTGGCGCAGACCTGCACCGCCTACGCCTATGGCGCCGGGGAGGCGACCTTCGTGTCCCCCTTCGACTACTCCCGGCTGATATGGGCGGCGCTGGCGGGCTGGTTCCTGTTCGCGGAGCCGCTGGGCTTTACCACACTCGCCGGGGCCGCGGTGATCATCGGATCGAACGCCTATATCGCCCGCCGCCAGGCGATGGAGAACCGCGCCGCGAAGGCGGCCGTCACGGGTTCATGATGCGGATCGGCTTGCCTTTGAGCCAAGCGTCGATGTCCTCGATCCCCTGCCCGAAGAACTGTTCGTAGCCTTCCTTCACGGTATAGCCGAGGTGGGGGGTCGCGACGATGCGGTCGATCCGCCGGAACGGGTGGTCAGGCGGCAGCGGCTCGATGTCGAAGACGTCAAGCCCCGCCCCCGCGATGATGCCGCCCTCGACCGCGGCGATCAGCGCCGTCTCCTCCACAATGGGTCCGCGCGAGGTGTTGATGAGGAAGGCGCTCCGCTTCATGCGGGCAAACTCCTTCGCACCGATCAGCCCCCGCGTCCGCTCCGACAGGATCACGTGGATGGTGACCACGTCGGAGCGCGACAGAAGGTCGTCCAGGCTTTTGGCGAGATCGACCCCATGCTCGGCGCATCGTTCCGCGGTCAGGTTCTGGCTCCAGGCCAGGACCTTCATGCCGAAGGCCTTGCCGTAGCCCGCCACCGGCCCGCCCTGGCGGCCGAGGCCGATGACGCCCAGCGTCTTGCCGCGCAGGCCGACGCCGAGGCCGACCTGCCAACCCCCTTTGCGGACGCTTTCAACCTCGCGCGGGATGTTGCGCACAGTGGCGAGGATGAGGCCCCAAGTCAGTTCCGCCGTGGAATAACCGATGGATTCGGTGCCGCAGACCAGCACGCCCCTCTCCTTTGCCGCCGCAAGGTCGATGCCGAGGTTACGCATGCCGCCGGTGACCAGCAGCTTGAGGTTGGGCAGCTTCTCGAACAGGGCGCGCGGGAACCGCGTCCGTTCGCGGATGCAGACCACGATCTCGAACGGCTCGAGCCTCTTGGCGACGGCGTCGAGGTTGGCGAGATGGTCGTTGAACACAGTGATCTCCACCCGGTCCTCGAGCACGGACCAGTCGGCGACGGAACGCACGACGTTCTGGAAATCGTCAAGGATGGCGAGCCGCAAGATCAGCATCTCCGCGTGACGGGCCGTGACGGCCATGGAAAAAGGGCGGCGTCGTAAGCGCCGCCCCGACCGGGATCAATCTTCGCTGATATCGATCCAGTTGCCGTCGGGATCGGCGATCTGGAGCTTGCCGAGGGCCGATTTCTGGAACAGCTTCTTGCGCACCTCGGACTCGGCGCTGCCGCCGAGCGGGCGTGACGCGAGGTAAGTGTTCTTCTCGGCCACTCGCTTCAACTCCTTCTTGAAGGCGGCAAGGTCCGGCACGCGGATTCCGATATGGTCCGGCCCCGGGCGCTTGATCGACATGCCGCCGAAGAACTCGATATCCCAAGGCAGCAGCGACAGGGTCACGCGTCCGTCGGTGAGATGTATCCCCGATTTTCCGCGCGGAGTATTGCGCGGCTTGAGTCCGAACACGTCCTGGTAGAAGGCGGCGCAGGCGTCCGGGTTCTTGGTCCGGATGGCGAAGCGCGTCAGTTGGCATTCGTCGCTCTTGCGCCACTGGTTGTCACGCTGTTCCGAATAGACGTCCTTCAGGTTCTTGCCCTTGCGTTCGGCCAGGTCGATGACATTGCCGTCGGGGTCGTTGGCGGACCAGTCGGCGAAGGGCCGGGTCGACGGGCGCTTCACCGCCGCCGAGCCCTTGTGGCGCGCCATGCGCTCGCGCACCTCGTCCAGCGAATCGACGATCATCCCGAAATGGTCGATCCCACCCATGTAACCGTCGCGGCGCGGCAGGATATTGAGGCCGACGTAGCCATCGCCTACGACCGCCGACGCCTCGGCATCGTGATGCGCCCGTTCGCTGATATGCAGCTTGAACACCGAACGGTAGAACCGCTCGAGTATCGGATATTGGTGGCTGATCATCGCCATATGATTGATTTGCGAAGACATGCGTGGGGTTCCTTCCGTAGCTTTTCCGTGCGGCCTCAACTTTCCTTCTTCTTCTTCTTTTTCTTCTTCTTTTTGCCGGAGCCGCAATTCTTTGGATCGGAGAAAACCTTGCAATCCACCATGCCCTTACGTTCCATTACCGACATCGCCTTGGCGATCAGCGGCTTCGGCGTGTTGATCAGGGCGGTGACGTTCTCCGTTACCTCCTTCCAGTCCTGCGGGAACAGGTCGAGATGCCTCTTCTTCATTTCCTCGACGAACTGTGGATCCTTGGTCATGGCGGTAAAGGCGGCGCGCAGGGCCGCGACCCGGTCCGCCGGCACCCCTGGCGGCGCGAGGTAGGGCCGCCCTAGCGCCACCGTGCGCGAGAAGAACCGCAGGATTTCCTTCTGCTCGGGATTCTCGGCGAGATCCAGCATCAGCGGCACGCCCTTGGGGCCCATCTTGTCGCTCAACCCGACCTGATAGAGGAAATTGACCTTTCCGGTCTTGATCCAGTCCGGGTGGGCACGTTCGAAGCTGCCGTAGGAATAGCCGTGACGGGCCTGGACCTCGCCGCGCTCCATCGCCAGGTCGACGTCGCCGGCGCTGCGGTAGCCGATGATGACCTTGAACTTCGTGCCGAGAAGGTTGTTGAGGATGGTTGGATACAAGACGGTGCCCGACCCTGCGCCCGTTCCGCCCGACAGGATTTCCTTCTTTCTGGCGTCGGCGATGGTCTTGACCCCGGCCGAACTCACGATAATCGTCATCAGGTTCGAAATACCAGTCGAGCCGATCCAGTTGAACTTGGCCGATTCGAACCGCACCCCTTTGCCGTCGGTGACTTCGTGCTGGGGAATCGAATTGCCGATGGAGGCGATGAAGCTGCCGTCCTTGGGCGCGGTGTTGTACATGTAATTGGTCGCGTTCACGTGGCCGGCGCCCGGCATCGACTTCGCGATCATGGTCGGCTGGCCCGGGATGAATCGCGGCATGTGCTTGGCGATGGTCTGCGCGATCAGGACGTAGGTGCCGCCCCCGGTCGAGACGATGATGGTGACGGTCTTGCCCTTGTAGAAATCGCCGACCGCGTCGGCCTGGGCAGGCGTAGCGACCGCGGCGAACAGGCCGAGGGCTGCGGCGACGGATCCCAGTTTTCTCATGATGCTCTCCCGTTTTATCTTTTTGGATGATGGCGCGCCCGATCAGTGCGCCACGACGCCCGACGGACCCGGTTCTTCCGTCAGGTCGATATAGACCCCCTCGATATCCGTGATGTGGGCGTGGCCGAGAGGGCATTTCCTGAACAGGTCGAGCCGCGCCTTGCCCTCGGTGCCGTAACCGAGCGGCCGCGAATGCAAGTGCGGGTTCTGTCCCGTCAGGTCGTCGAGGTCGGCCAGGACCTTGTCCACGCTGTCGACGCGGAAGCCGATGTGATCAGGCCCCAGCCGCTGCGGATCCATGTCTGCGTAATCCTCCATGTGCCACTGAAGGATCGCCAGAACCATGTTACCGTCGGTGAGGTAAAAATTGTCGTCGTCCTGCTTCTTGTTCAGGGACTGAAGCTCGAACACTTCCGAATAGAACGCGGCGCATTTCTCGGCGTTACGGGTGCGCAGGGCGAAATGGCTGAAATGCCGCTCCGTACGCCCGATGTCCTCGGCGTAGACGTCCTTCTGGAAGCCGATGCCCCGTTGCGACAGATCGAAGATGTTGCAGTCGGGATCATGGGCGGAATAGGCAGCAAAGGGCCGCACCGGGGGGCGCTTGAGCGCTGAGAGCGTCGGGTCGAACTTGTGCATGCGTTCGACCGCGGCATCGATGTTCTCGACCTCGATGCCGAAATGGTCGAGCCCCGAACAGCGCCCTTCCCGCCTCGGGATGATGTTCAAGCCGACGCGCCCGTCGCTGACCACGACGGCGCGTGCGGGCCGATAGTTCTTGGCCGTCTTGAGGCCGAAAAGCGCCTCGTAGAAGCGCGCGTTGATCGCATAATAATCGGATGCAACGGCGATATGATTGAGCTTAGCGAACATTATCTCTCCTCTGGGACGCAGAGCCGTTCAACGATGATGGCACCGGCCCCGCCGCCACTGCCGCGGCGCCGGCCGGTGACTTGTCCCTTTATGCGACGATGTCGAGCAGCACGCCGTCCGGATCGGCGATGTGCCAGCTGCCGAGGCTGGTGCGCTCCAGCATCTCGAGCCGCGCTTTACCTTCCGGACCGCTGCCCACCGGCGAGGGCGCAATCAGCGGATTGGAGTCGGCGATTTCCTGGACGTCGGTCTTGAACTTGTCCATGTTCTCGACCTTGAAGCCGATGTAGTCCATGCCCGGGCCGACGATCCCGGTACGGGCGTAGTCCTTGATGCTCCAGGGCAGGAGCACGATGGACACGCGTCCGTCGGTGAGGCCGTAGGCGCCTTCGATCGGCAAGTTGGACGGCTTCAGGTCGAACATATCGATGTAGAACTCGGCGCAGGCCTCGGCATGGAGGGTGCGGATGCCGACGTGGCTGATGGTGCGGTCCTGGACCCAGTCGTTATGGGTATAGACGTCCTTCATGTTGCCACCCTTGGCCTCGGTCAGGTCAAAGACGTTGCCGTCGGGATCATGGGTCGAGATGGCGGCAAAGGGACGGGTCGACGGCCGCTGCAGGTACTCGCAATGGGGGTATTTCTCGCCCAGCTTTGCCAGCGTCGCCTGCAGGTCGTCGACCTGGATGCCGAAGTGGTCGAGGCGCGCCGGACGGCCGGCGCGGCGCGGATTGATGTTCATGCCGACATAGCCGTCGCCGATCGACACCGCGCGCGACGGGCGCGCCTTGGCCGAATTCTTCATGCTGAACATCGATTCGTAGAACTTCGATTCCAGCGCGTAGTTGCCGCTCATGATGGCGACGTGATTGATTTTCGATGCCATGGGGCTGATTCCTCCTGGGTATTACTCGTGGCTTTCCACCGAAAAGTGCTTGCCGGTGCCAAGCTGGTATCTCTGCGGCTCGCAATCGGTCCGGCCGGTCGATTTCTGCGTTGGTGACGAGAACGCGCCGATCTGGAGAAGCTCGAGGTCTTCATCGCCGCAATTCTCGAACCAGTAGCGGAAGTAGCGCGGGGTGATCATGCCCTCGTTGGGGCCGTATTCGCCCAGCACCTTGTCGCCGACGCCGTAGAACCGCACCCGGCCCTTGAGCACCAACCACAGGGTATCGGCGTCGGTGTGGTAATGCAGGTTGTTCTCGCCGCCGTTCTTCTTGATGATCTGCACCACGCCCCGCACCGCGCCGCCGCGACCCAGGCGGACCATGGCCTTGGAGTTGCCGACGTCGGCGCCGGGTCGATGATAGCTGAACTTCACCACTTCCTTTTCGGCGTCATCGACTTTCGCCTGCACGTCCGGCGGCAGTTCCTTCACGTCCGCATTCGCCATGATTCCGTTTCCTCCGATATTGTGTTGATCCTGCTAGTTGCAGGTGACCGATTGGGCGGTCGATTTGTTGCCGCCGTATTTGATGGTGCAGTTCATCCCGGCCTTCAGGTCGGCACGCTTGGCGCCCTTGCCGCCGATGGAAACCTTGGTCCGGCTGCCAGAGATGCTGGCTTCATGCGCCTCGCCCTTGGCCTTGAACGATATCTGCCGGCCGCCGTTCTTGACGCCGTCGAGCTTGGTCTTGACCTCCTGCACCTCGATCTTCTTGAACTGGACCTCCATCCGGTCCTTGCGCGAGATCGCCTCGATGGTGGCGTTCACCACATCGGCCGGCTTGGACATGATGCTGGCGACCAGCGCCTCGACCTCCTTGCCCGACAGCGGCGAAATATCGAGCTTGCGCTTCTTCGCCTCGGCCAGGAATTCGGGATCCTTCATGGTCGCGTCGAAGGCGTCGCGCAGGGTCTTCAGCCGGTCGGCCGGGATACCGGGCGGGCCGAGGATGGGGCGCGCCATTTCCTGGGGCGCGAAGGCGAGCTCGAGGATGTCCTTGTGCTCCTGGGTGATGGCCAGGTCGCGCACCATCGGGATTTCCTTCGGGATCGCGGGATCGCGGCTCAGGCCGCCGATCACCAGCAGGTTAATCTGCTTGTCGCGAAGCCATGCGCCCTTGGTCGCGTTGATCGACGACCATGACCAGCCGCAACGGCCCTGGACCTCGCCGCGCTCCATCGCCAGCGTGATCGCCGTGCCCTGGTTGTAGCCGGTGACCAGCTTGAACTTGGTCCCGAACAGGTTGTTGAACAGGTTGGGATAGATGTCGGTGTCGGATCCCGGGCCGAGGCCGCCCACCACCAGAGGCGTCTTGAGCGCGTCCTTGAAGGTCTTGACCGGCGCCGTGTGGTAGGCGACGCACAGGCTGGTGTCCCGGTTGATGGAGCCGATCCAGCTGAACTTGCGCGGGTCGTAGTTGACGCCCTTTTCCCGGAACGCGGCGCTGGTCGACACCGCCGCGCGGTGGACGATGGCGATCACCGTGCCGTCCTTCTTGGCCGCGTGGTAAAGGTAGTTCGCCGCGACGACTCCCCCCGCGCCCTGGCGGTGCTGGCGGATGAAGTCGGGATTGCCCGGAATGTGCTTTTTCATGTGCTTCGTAGTGGTCAGTACGTAGGAGGAGTAGCCGCCGCCGGGGCCGGCGCTGATCACCAGCGTGATGGTCTTGCCCTTGTAGAAATCGCTGCCTGACTGGGCAAACGCCGTGGTCGAGCTTGCTGCGATAAGGGCGGCGGAGATAGCGCCAAGGCCAGCACGCGCGAAGGGGATAGTCATTCCGATCTCCCAGAAGGTTCCGTGGTTTTCTTCTTGATTTCTAACAATTTACACTGCCCATTCCGACGCGGCAACGATGGAGGGTCCCGGCCCGCGCAAAATCGCCCGGTATTGCGCCGGGTTCGGAAAAGGCTATCCTCGGCCGCACCGGGCGGCGCCCCGGCAATCGCGGCCGCGCGCCGTTCGAGGGTCCAAGACTTTGCAGGCAAAGCCTTTTTCGGAAAATCGCCTATTTTCCTATGTCCGCACCAATCCCCAGGGCTGGCTGGTCGTCCTGGTCATGTTCCTCGCCCTCAGCATGGTGTCCACCACCCGGGCCTCGATCGGCCTCGCCATGCCGTCGCTGGAACGCGACCTCGGCTGGTCGCGGAGCTTCATTTCGACCGTGGTCGCCTACGCCCTCATCTGCATGGCGCTCACCAGTCCGCTGATCGGTAACCTGCTCGATACCTTTGGCCCCCGCCGCATTCTTCTGGGCGGCCTCGTCGTGACCGCTGCCGCGCTGGGCCTGTCGTCCCAGGTGTCGGAGGCGTGGCAGATCGTAATCGCCTATTCCGTCTTCGGCGGCATCGGCTTCGGCATCGTCTCCAAGAATGTCGCGTCCGCCACCATCGCGCGTCATTTCGACCATGACCGCGGATTCGCCGTCGGCGTGGCCAATGCGGGCTCGACCGCCGGCCATATCGCGCTCCTGCCGATCATGGCGCTGATCCTCACCACCTTCGGCTGGCGCTGGGGCTATCTGTTTCTCGCCGTTGTTTGCCTCGCGCTGCTGCCGCTGGTCTTCGCCCTGATCCGACCCGAAGCGCCGGGCGCCCAGCATGCCAAGGGGCGCCTCGGTGCCGACGAGGTGGTACCGGCCGGGCTCGCCGCGCGGCTGCGTATGCTGTTTTCCAACCGCACGTTCCTCGCGCTGCTGGGCTCCTACACCATCTGCGGCTTCACCGCGACCGGCATGATCGACACCCATTTTCTCGCCTACGCGATTTCCTGCGGCATCCCGGTGGTGGTCAGCGCCACCGCCTACGGCGTGCTCGCCGCCTTCAACATGGGGGGCATGGCGCTCGCGGGATGGCTGTCGGACCGCATCAATCGGCCGCATCTCCTCGCCGTGATCTACATCATGCGCGGGCTCAGCTACATCATCCTGCTGATGGTCCCGGTTTACGACGTCAACCTGATCTGGGTCTTCGTCGTGATGTTCGGCATCTTCGACTACTCCACCATTCCGGTGACGACCTCGCTGGTCGCCACCCATGTGGGGCTCAGGATCATCGGCCTGTCGCTGGGCATGCTCGCCATGTTCCATGCCGGCGGTGCCGCGCTCGGCGCCTTCATGGGCGGCGTGCTGTTCGACATGTTCCAGAAATACGACGGCGTCTGGATCGCCGCCGTGGCCGTCGCCCTGATCGCCGGCATGCTGTCGCTGACCATCCGGGAGAACCGCACGCCGCGGGGCTTCGGCAAGTCGGCCCCGCCGCGGCCCGCGGCGGCCGAGGCCTGAGGCAAACGGAGGCATCCCATTCCCATGGCCCGAACCTTCCTCGTCTCCGTCACCTGCGACGACCGCACCGGACTCATCGCCGCCATCACCGGCCGCCTGTTCGACCTCGGCGGCAATCTCGGCGACACCAGCTTCGCTGTGTTCGGCACCGGGGCGGAATTCACCTCCCTCGTCGGCCTGCCGGACCACCTCGACGCCGACGCCGTGCGCGCGGAACTCTCCGCGCTTCCGGAAACCGCCGGCGGTACCGTCGAGGTTTCGCCCTACGACCGGCCGACCGTGCATGGTCCGCTGGGCGAGATCACCCACGTCGTCACCATCAGCGGCGGCGACCAGCCGGGACTGATCGCGCGCATCGCCGAAGTATTCGGCGAGTTCGGCGCCAATATCGTGCGCCTCGACGCCGGGCTCGAAGGCGACGCCTACACCATGCGGTATTCGGTGGCCATACCCGAGGATGCCGCCGACAAATGCCTTGCCACCGTCGCCAATACCGCCGGCGGCATGAACCTCATCTGCCTGTGGCGGACCGCCGACGAGCCCGCCTGAGGACGATCGCCGCGCACATGAACGCCATTTTTTTCGCCATCGTCGTCATCGCCTTCGCCGTCACCGGCCTGCGCGAGGTCATGTGGATACCGCCCGCCGCAGCGCCGGGTGCGGCGGAGGCGCTGTCGCCGATGGCGATGCTGGCCAAGGGCATGGTCGATCAGGCGGGTGCCTCGGTCACGCTGGCCATCGGTCTCATCGGCGTGATGGCGCTGTTCCTCGGCCTGATGAAGGTGGCGGAAGCGGGGGGCCTGCTGGTGATCATCGCCCGCACCATCCGCCCGCTGATGACCCGCCTGTTCCCCGACGTGCCCGCCGATCACCCGGCCATGGGCGCCATGATCCTCAATTTTTCGGCCAACGTGCTCGGACTCGGCAACGCGGCGACGCCGTTCGGCATCCGCGCGATGCAGGAGCTCGAGCGCATCAACCCCCACAAGGGCACCGCGTCCAACGCCATGGCGCTGTTCCTCGCCATCAACACCTCGTCGATCACCCTGCTGCCGACGGGGGTCATCGCCATCCGCGCCGCGGCCGGCTCGACCGATCCCGCCGCCATCGTGCCGACGACGCTGTTCGCCACCATCTGCTCGACCACGGTGGCGATCATCGCCGCGAAGCTCTATCAGCGGTTCTCGCCCCTGCCCGCGCCGGGAACGTTCCCCGATACGCCGCCGGTCACGCGCGAGGATCTCGGGTTCGCCGATCCCGACCCTGCCCAGGACCAGGCCGCCCTGCCGCCGGTCTCGACCGCCGAGGCGAGTGCGTCCTATCCCGCCTGGGTATCGGTGGCGGTGCTGGGCGTCATCCTCGCGCTGATCCCCGTCACCGTCCTGTGGGGACGCATCGTCAGCCCGTGGATCATTCCGGGACTGATGGTGGCGCTGCTCGCCTTCGGCTGGGCCCGGCGTGTGCCTGTCTACGAGGTCTTCGTCGAGGGAGCGAAGGAAGGCTTCAACGTCGCCGTCCGCATCATTCCCTATCTTGTCGCCATCCTCGTCGCCATCGCGATGCTGCGTGCATCGGGCACGCTGGAGCTGTTCGTGCGTGCCGTGGGCCCGTTCACCGGCGCCGTCGGACTCCCGGCCGAGGCCCTGCCCATGGCGCTCCTGCGCCCGTTGTCGGGTTCGGGGGCCTACGGGCTTCTCGCCTCCATCATCAACGACCCGAACGTCGGGCCCGATTCCTATGTGGGCCTGCTGGTCTCGACCCTGCAGGGCTCGACCGAGACCACCTTCTACGTGCTTGCCGTCTATTTCGGCGCGGTCCAGATCAAGCGCATGCGCCACGCGCTGGCAGCCGGGCTGACGGCGGACGCCGCCGGCATCGCTGCGGCCGTGGTCATCTGCCTGCTTCTGTTCGGCCGCTAACACGGTCTTGGCCCATGGGCGTCCCACGGGCTAAAGTCGGGCCAACAACAAATCGCATGAAAGGGAGGCACCCATGGCGTTCTCGAGCTGGCGCGGCACCGTCGGCCTCATCAACCCGACGCTCCGGCCCGGCATGACCGAGGAGGTCATCCGCCTGCTGCCGGAAGGCATCGGCGTGATCCCGCTTTTCCTCAACATCACCCGCGGCACGCGCGAGGAATTCCTGCCGCTGATGAAGGCCTACGAGGCGGAGATCGAGCGCCTGGTGCCGCAGGAGGTGGACCTGATCCACCCCAACGGGGCGCCGCCGTTCATGGTGCATGGTTACAAGAAGGAAGCCAGTATCGTCCGGGCGTGGGAGCGGAAATACAGGACGCCCATCTTCACCGCCGGGCAGAACCACATCCGCGCCATGAAGGCGCTCAAGGTCAAGAACTTCGTCGGCGCGACCTACTTCTCCGGCAGCATCAACAAGACCTTCGCCGACTACTTCACCGACGCGGGGTTCAAGGTCAAGGCCATGGCCGGGATCGACGTGCCGTTCGAGAAGGTCCAGGAGCTCCCGGCCGAGATGATCTACGGCCACATCAAGCGTGCGTTCCTCAAGGCCGGGGGCGGCGACGCCATCTACATGCTGGGCTCGGGCTGGCGCACCCTCAACATCATCGACACGCTGGAACAGGACCTCGGCGTGCCGGTGATACACCCGGTCACCGCGCGGGTGTGGGAGATCCAGAAGCGCCTGCAGGTGAACGAGCCGCGGGCTGGCTACGGCGTCCTGTTGGCCGAGCTGCCTTGACCGGCGGAAACGCGTTTTTCCTCGATCCCTATGAGGGCGGCGAAGGCCAGTGCCCCAATTCCGCAGGCGACGAAGACCCACGCCCCCGCCTGCCAGCCGCCGGTGAACGAGACCGCCACGGCGACGGCCGGCGGCCCGAGGAACTGTCCCAGGTGCGATCCCTGAATAATGAGCCCGTTGGTGGTGCCGATCTGGCGCGCGCCGGGCGAAAAATAGGGCGCGCCCCCGAGCACGCCCGCCGGCACGAGTCCCGAGACGAAGGAATACACGAGGCACAGCCCGTAGCGGACTGCGTCGGGCAGCAGGTCGAGATAAATCGGCGGACCGCACAGCACCATCGCGGAAGCCCCCAACGTAATCAGGCGCGCCCAGCCCACGCCGTGTGAGAGCAGCCATCCCCCGAGCAGGTTTCCGGGAAAGTTGATGGCCACCGCGATGAGCGTGAGCAATGCCGCGAGCCCAACCGATCCGCCGCGCTGCTCCACCACGAAGGTCGGCAGCCACACCATGAGGGCGAGCCACGACAGCGTGTAAAACGAAAAGCACAGCGCCAGCAGCCACGGCCCGCGTGCTTTCAACGTGACCGCAAGGTTCCGCCACGCGCTTTCCCGGGGAGCCGTGCCACCGCCGTCCGCACCACGAAAGACGGCCGCCATGACCGCGGTCCAGGCAAGGCTGAGCGCCGCCATGGCGAACCAGGTGCCGCGCCAGCCGACGTAATCAAGCAGCCAGGGCGCCGCCAGCAGCGCCGCCGCCATGCCGGCCGGCATGAAGGAACCCCACATGCCGACGGCGAGGCGACGGTCGTCCGGGTGTGCCGATTCCGAAATGATCGATGGCGCGGATACCACTACGGCAAGGAAGCCGAGTCCCTCA
Organism: Alphaproteobacteria bacterium; assembly: GCA_009380075.1. Taxonomy (GTDB): domain Bacteria; phylum Pseudomonadota; class Alphaproteobacteria; order SMXQ01; family SMXQ01; genus WHSO01. The sequence goes on from WHSO01000042.1 coordinate 19,289, forward strand.
GCGAAGCGTGCCGCCAGAAGGCTGGCGCCGTCCCAGGCAAAGCCGCCCGCCAGGGAACCCGCCGCCACCAGCACCATGCCCCCCATGGCAATGGCGCGGTGGCCGAAGCGGTCGGAACACACGCCCGCCACGGTGCCGAGCACCATGCCGGTCGCCGAAAAGATCGAAACCACCCATCCGGCGGCGACGAGGTCGAGGCCGAGCTCCGCGCGCATGGCCGGCAGCGCCGCCGGAATCTTGCCGATATGGCCAGCCCCGATGGCGCCCGCGCTGAACGCGACGAAGATCATCCACCACCGGGAGGGCGCGCTCACGGCGCCGTTCCGGCGTGGAATCGGGAAAGAGCTGGAGATACCTGAGCGCGCGACACCGCTTCACCATCGTTTCCGGGCTGCCCGTCTTACCTTGCGCGGTGCGCGCCGTCAAAACCGGAACAACTGCGGCGGGGGTCGCACTTCGATCACGTCACTCTTCACGGCGCGGTGAACGCGCGGGCAGGGGTTTGTGCGGGGTTTCACCGGGCAGGCCGATGGCCGATCACGCGCGGCGCATCCGGGCTCACGCCGATGCAAAGACAAATGACGCGGCTTGATTTCACTTCGCCGCGTCGCACGGCTAGCGTGACGGTGTCTTCAACCACCCGATAAAGGAGTGTTCCATGCGCAAGACCCTGATCGCCCTTTCCACCGCTTTTGTCGCCCTTCTCGCCGTCACCGGGTCGGGCTTCGCCGCCGGCCAGACGCAGATGAGCGAGGACGGCCGCCCGGTCTGCGGCGAGCCCCGCGGCAGCCACGACTGCGAGTAAACATCCGCCTCCGGGCTTCTCTCCCCTCCCCAAGGTCCGGACGCGCCGGCGCCGCCCCTCCCCCCTGGGGGCGGCGCTTTTTTTGCCGGCGCCGCGGCGTTACGGCGCGGATTCGCGCAAAATGATGCGGCCGCCCTTGGCCGCACCCCGCCCTCTGTGCGACAATCGCCGTCATACGGACGAACGGCCGCCAGTGGCCGTCAGGGAGCAACCCGCGGGCGCGTGGGAGGAAGGGACATCATGCGGAAAATCCATACCCTCAACAGCAAATCGGCCGCCGTGAAGAAGCGGCTCGACTATCCGGTCATCGACGCCGACGCCCATGTGCTCGAAGGCGAATGGGCGGTGCTCGACTTCGTCAAGCAGGTCGGCGGCGCCAAAATGCTGAAGAAATTCGAGAAGCAGGGCCGGCCCGGCTACACCAAGACCCACCGCTCGATGTTCTGGGCGGCGCCATCGGGCAAGTACACCATCGACCGCGCCACCTGCATGCTGCCGAAGCTCTATGCCGAACGGCTGGAGGATGCGGGCATCGATTACGCCATCGTCTACACGACCTACGGCATCTCGGCCAACCAGGTCCGCGACGACGAGATGCGGCAGGTGCTGGCCCGCTCCCTCAACATGCTCTACGCCGACATGTTCAAGGACGTATCCGACCGCATGACGCCGTCCGCCGTGGTGCCGACCTGGACGCCGAAGGAAGCGATCGCCGAACTGGAGTTCGCCCATTCCCTCGGCCTCAAGACCGTCACGGTTTCGGGCGAGGTGCGCGACGCGATTCCCGAAGTCGCCAAGGTTGATCCCAAGCTCGGCGAGAAGACCCAGCGCATTACCTCCATCTGCATGGAGCCGCGCAACGGCCACGACTACGACCCCTTCTGGCAGCGCTGCATCGACCTCGGCATGCTGCCCGCAGGCCACGCCGGCGCCCAGAAGACCCAGCGCCGCCAGTCGCCCAACTGCTACTCCTTCAACCGCTTGGGCACGTTCTCGGTCGGCAACGAGTTCTTCGCCCGCTCGATGATCTTCTCGGGCGTCTGCCGCCGCTTCCCCAAGCTCAAGGTCGCCTTCCTCGAGGGCGGCGCGGGATGGGCGGCGCAGCTCTACAACGACCTCATGGAAATCTACGAGAAGCGCAACATCGACTGGATCTACGAGCACCAGGACCCGAGCAAGCTCGACGTGGACCTGATGGAGGAGATGTTCGACCGTTACGGCAACGGACGGTACCTGACCAAGGAGCGCTGGCGCAAGAGCCCGGACCTGCCGCAATCGCAGAAGGTCGAGACCCGCCCGATGAACGATTGGGAAGCCTCGGGCATCACGTCGAAGAAGGATATCCGCGACCAGTTCGTGCCGAATTTCTATTTCGGTGCCGAGGCGGACGACATCATGACCTCGGTCGCCTTCAACGATAAGCTCAACCACTTCGGCGTCAAGCTGAAGGCGATCTTCTCTTCCGACATCGGCCATTGGGACGTGCCCGACCTGTCGAAGGTCCTGCACGAAGCCTGGGAGATGGTCGAGAAGGAGCTGATCACCGAGGACGATTTCCGCCTCTTCGCCTTCGAGAACACGGCGGAGATGCACGCGTCGATGAACCCGGACTTCTTCAAGGGCACCGCGGTCGAGGACGCCGTCAAGAAGCTGATGGCGAAAAAGAAGGCGCGGCCCGCCGCCTCCGCCGCGGAGTAACGGCACCAGTTCGTAATGCAGGGCCCCGCACGTTCGCGCCCGTGGGGTCTTTCGCGTCTACTCCCCCGCGCCGCGGATCGACGGCGCCTCACGGCACCCGGCGGCGGCAGCGTCCGGATCGAGCGCCGGGTTCCACAGGCTGCCGTTGTAGCGCCCACTGGTCTGCCCGTCGGAGCGTTCCGAACACAGCCACACCAGCACCGGGTTCATCACGTCCACCGGCAGCAACGTCCGGCCCGGCCGCGGCGGGCGGTTGGGATCGGAATCGCAGGAGCCCCCCGGCAGCAGGCAGTTGACCGTCACGCCCTTCGCCTTGATGTCCTGCGCCCAGATATATGTCGAGGCGTCGATCGCCGCCTTGGTGACGCCGTAGGGGCTCTGGCGTTCGCGGAAGAAATTATGGACCGAGGTGGTGAGGTTGACGATCTTGCCGTAGCCCTTGCGGATGAAATAGGGCGCCACCGCATGGGCCATGTTGAAGGTCCCGGCGATGTTGACCAGCACGGTCTGGCGGTAGATCTCCGGATCCGACTCCCAGAACGCGAGGTTGTTGCCGTCGGCCGGCAGGTCCGGCCCGCGATGCAGGCGCCGGGCGTTGTTGACGAGCACATGAAGGTCGCCGAAGGCGTCCAGCGTCCGGTTGAGGCAGTGCTCGCAGGCCTTGAGGTCGGTGATGTCGGTCGGTACCGCCAGGGCATGGCCCTTTCCCGCGATCTGCTCGATCTCCTGCGCCACGGCGGCGAGTCCGGCGGCGTCGGGAGAGGCCACGGTGATCCGCGCCCCCTGATCCGCCAGCGCCAGCGACATGGCGCGGCCAAGGCCGCGGTCGGCCCCGGTCATGATGACGACCCGCCCCGTCAGGTCGATATCGGGCAATACAACGGATGCCATCGGGCGCCTCCCCGGCGTGTCTGTCGGCCTTGTTGCAGGGACTATACGGCGCGCGCTTGACGGGCGGAAGTCTCGCGGTATCTTGGCGGCCATGCGTCGCGCGCTTGCTGTCATTGCCGCCGTTTCCGCCGTTCTCGCGTCCCCATCCGCGCGCGCCGAATCGTGGGATTTCTGCGAGAGCTTTTCGCTCCTCGTCGAGAATGACGTCTTCGTTCCTGCCGGAAACGACCGCCATTACACCAACGGCGTCCACGCCAGCTGCCTGTCGGCGCCCGACCGGATTCCCGCCTGGGGCGATTGGCTGGCGCGGAACCTGCCGGTCATCGACTATGGCGGCAAGAAGCGGATCGGCTACGCCGTCGGCCAGAACATGTACACGCCGGAAGACATCGGCATCGCCGCGCCGCAGCCGGACGACCGCCCATGGGCGGGCTGGCTTTACGGCGAAGTGTCCATCGTCTCGGAGACCGACCGCCGCCTCGACAGCGCGGCGCTGTCGGTCGGTGTCGTGGGGCCGTGGAGCGGCGCCGAATGGGCCCAGAAGCGCTGGCACGAGCTCATCCACGCAAGCGATCCGAAAGGCTGGGACAACCAGATTGACAATGAACCCGCCATCAACCTCACCGTCGACCGCCAGTGGCGCTATTACGCCTTGCCGGATATCGCCGGCCTGAACGCGGACTTCACGCCCCACCTCGGCGGCGCGTTGGGCAACGTCTTCACCTACGCCGCCGCCGGTGTGACCGTGCGCTTCGGCACCGGGCTCGACAAGGACTTCGGCGGGCCGCCTCGTATCCGCCCGTCGCTCCCCGGCGCCGCGCATTTCGAGGCGAAGGGCACCTGCAGCGCCTATTTCTGCGGCTGGTACGGCTTCGCCGGCGTCGAAGGGCGCGGCGTCCTGCGCAACATCTTCCTCGACGGCAACACCTTCGGCGGCGGGCCGCGCGTGGACAAGAAGCCGCTGGTGGGCGACCTGCAGGCGGGCGCGGCGCTTCTCTTCCAACGCTTCCGCCTGACCTACACCATCGTGTTCCGCACCCGGGAATTCGAGGAGCAGGACGACGGCGACATCTTCGGCGCCTTCAGCGTGACGACAAGGTTCTAATTCTAGGTCGCATCGTCAGGCCGAATACGTTTGAATATTGAAGTCTCGCAACTCGGCAAGGTAATCATCCAGCGGCACCATGCCAACACAAGGCATGGCGCCTACAAGACTCATCCTTTGCTGCGCCAGCCGCTTGGCTAGGATAACAGCCGGAATTGTCGGAATATATGGCCCGTCCCCGTCAAAGGCGATGATGAACCATGTGCGGCTGTGCGGGCGGCCGTCCCTGTCCCTTCCGGTGATGATGACGTGCATCCCTCCATCCGCCGAGCCCATGCCATTGAACCAGTTACTGACTTTGAGCAAAGGTGCGGCCAAATGCGGGAGATTCAGAGGAACGCCAGCGCGCACCAGCCAAGACAGACCCCATAGTCCGATGTGCAGGACGCTTATCTCCAACCCGGCGGAAAACCGGATGGATCCGACGCCATAGTGCTTGGGCAATAAGTCAAGATCGGGAACGTCGCAATTTGCCATCCAGCGTTTTCCGATTTCCGGATATTCCTGCCGGTAGAGATCCTGCCACCCATATGCAACGGACCCTTGCCCTGAGAAGGGCTTCAATGGTTTGCCGACATAGCTGAGAATGCTTTGCGTGGTGGCCAAGCCTCGCTCTGCCTTCTGTCCCGGGCTTATCCCGAACGTCATTGAATCAATTCGCGAGAATTCGTGCCTGAAATTTTCCAACACGGCCGATGACAAACCTGGCACCGTACTGGCCCCACTTATGATTACCACTTTGTTTTGTCTCGCTGCCTGATCGAGCGTTACAATTCCGGTAACGAAGTTCCGGCCATCGGCTAAATCAATGTAGTGGACTCCATGCCCGATACAGCTTTCGGCAATGCTGTAATTGCTATTCTGGAATGGGCCACAGGTATTGATGACAACTGAGGGGTTTAATTTCTTCAGTTCCTCATCAAGCTCCGTAAATGCGTTGAAGCACGCCGTATCCAAAAACCGAGGCCCCAGTTCCTGTTTGAGTGCATTTGCTTTTTCTCTGCTTCTGCCCGCGATGATGACCGGCACTTTTGATTTCGTAAGTGCCTGGGCAATTCGCTTTCCAAAATTGCCGTATCCGCCAAGAATCAGGACGGGTCGCATGAAATCTTTGTAACCTTGAACTCGCCAGCGTACATGAAAGCCTTTCCCAAGAGCCCTCTTGAAGAAAGCACTCTCATGCTGAAGCGTTCAGACGATAGCGGTCTTTCTTCCGCATGAATTTCGCCAAGAATGAGAGATAGTGGAATAGGAATTACCACACCGAAAATGCGCCAAACGTAGCCGCGATGCTGAAGAATCACTTTACTGCCGTCCCATGTATAAGCCACGCTCCATCCGATGCCATAACGCATGAATTCAACTAGCTCATTATCCTTTATCAACTCCATACGGGAACAAAACCTGACGATCCGCTTGTCGGGAAAGACAAATTTGCGATCGAAGTAAAAAGCCTCGGATCGACTTCCATTTCGAAACGTGACCGTCGACGGTACGTTTGTGCCTGAGTTGGCTAAGAGCGACATTCCCGTCAACCTCGCCACCACTGAAATGAGGGGGGATATAACAAAATCAAGCGTACCTTCGACTTCAACTACGTCATTGCTGTAAGGACGTATCTCATAATGCGTTCGCATGACGGGCGGGAGATTGTGCCACTGCTCTCCGAACACGGCCTTGAAGATGGGTTCTCCTGGATCGATGTGCAGGTTACAAATTCGCTTTATTCCCTTCAGGCGAAGCAGCGTATTTCGTGCGGCCCTCATGACTGGATAGCAAATGCTCGCAACAAACCTGGAATGGAACAAAAGGGCATTTGCTCGGTTGAACCAACCACGGCTGCTACCTAAGAGCGCCATCATGTGCAGAGCGTCCCGACCGTGGTAGTAGTTCCCCGCGTACTTAAGAACCATGCCTTCGTCCAGGTCCAATTGTCGGTCTTTGATTTCTTGAATCAGTGGATGGCTCGTCTCCACTCTCGCGTCTATCAAATGGAGATGGCCCACTGATTTGCGAATTTCCAGGGCGTTGGCGGCTGCGCTGCATATCGGGCAATCGCCATCATAGACAAACCATACGTCACTATAAGCCATGGATTATCTGCTGTTGAAATTTGTACATATCTTGAGTGCCACCATACTCTTCGGTACAGGGCTTGGCAGCGCCTTATTCATGTTCATGGCGAACCGACGCAAAAATGTCCATGGGATCTACCTTACAGCCCGTCACGTTGTGACGGCGGACTGGCTGCTGACGACCCCCGCCGTCATTATCCAATTGCTGACGGGTATGGGGCTGGTCAGCATTGGCGGCTATGCCTTTACTGACCTTTGGATCATGTCTGGACTGACCCTCTACTTATTTGCAGGGGCCTGCTGGATACCCGTTGTATGGATGCAGATCAGAATGCGCGATATGGCCAAGCTAGCCCATGAAAGTGGGCAGTCACTACCCCAGCGTTATTGGAGAATGGAACGCTGGTGGACCATACTTGGCTCGTTAGCCTTTCCCGCGGTAGTCATCGTTTTCTATCTTATGGTCTTTAAGCCAAATCACATTTAGAAGAATCGCGGTGGTATTCGTCACCGTGTTCCATCACCATTACATAACTGGCGCGACGGCGACATCTTCGGCGCCTTCAGCGTGACGACGCGGTTCTAGGACGGACGGGGATTCTCAGGCCGCATCCGCGCGGTAGAAGGCTTCGGGGCCGACGACGGTGGTGCGGTGCATGCGCCGGATGTCGGGCAGGCCGTAGCCGCCGGTCGCGCGGTGCAGGGTGCAGCGGTTGTCCCACATCACCAGGTCGCCGTCGCGGTACTTGTGGCGGTAGTGATGGGGCCGCTTGCGGTCGATGACGTAGCTGAACAGGATGTCGAGGAGCGGCTGCGCCTCGGCGTCGTCCATATCGTCGATCTTCAGGGTGAAGCGCGGGCTGGCGTAGAGGGCATGGCGGCCGGTCTCGTCATGGGTGCGGACCAGGGGCTGGCGCACCATCGGGCGGTTCTTCGCCTGCTCCTCGTAGAAGTCCTTGGCACC
>WHSO01000084.1 GCA_009380075.1 Alphaproteobacteria bacterium
AACCGGACGGCGCCGCTGCGCCAGTACGGGCGGCGGACCACTTTCGAGGGGCTGCGCATCCGGGGCCTCGACGTGAAGGAGTACCCGCGCTGGCGGACCCGGCCGATGAGCAAGGAGCATCTCAAGCTCTACGAGAACTGCATCAAGCGCCTGATGGACGAGCTCGCACAGTTGTCCACCACCGCCGCCGCCGCCCAGTAAGGAGGACCGAGGCAACCCCCGGGGCGCCACACAAACGGCGTCCCCAAAGGGGCCTTCCGTTGGGAACCGCAATACCGGATTTCACCCTCGGCACATGCAATGAGCAAAGACTACCTATTCGTGAGCGTCAAAGACGCCACCCGTAAAAAACGAAACACGGAGGCCTGACATGAGCAACACAACCACCCGTCCGAATCGTGTGCCCGGAGTATCGGCCCTGCGATGGGGCGTCTTCGGTGCCGCCGCATTTTTCCTGATGGCGACACCGGCACTGCCCGTCGCGGCGCAATCCGGCGGGGATTTCGAAAAGCAATGGGCCGAGCTCAAGGCCGCGGCGAAAAAGGAAGGGCAGCTCGTACTCAGCACGGGCGCACCCGAATACAAGCCAATCTTCGACGCCTTCACGAAGACCTTCGGCGTCACGGTGCGGACCGACGGCGGCTCCGGCTCCTCGCGCGCAACCCGCATTCTGGCGGAACGCCAGGCCGGGCGCCATACGGTGGACGCCGCGATCCTGAGCGTGGCGGGAACGACGCGCCGGCTGGAACCGGCGGGCGGGCTTGCCTCGGTGAAAGACCAACTGATTCATCCGGACGTCACCGACACCTCCAAGTGGTACGGAAAGCGTCACTGGTATGTCGATGCGAAAGGCACCGGCAAGATATTCGTCTACAGCGTCCGCGCCAGCAACACCTGGAGGTTCTGGTACAACACCAAGGCTTTGAGCAAGGAAGACGTGGCGTCGCTGAAGAAGCCCATGGATTTCCTCCAGCCTAAATGGAAAGGCAAGATGGCGGACCAGTCCTGGGGTGACCCGGGGCGGCTCGGCGGCATGCTCGAAATGTACTTCGCGCCCGACGCCGGACCCGAGTGGATCAAGAAGTACTTCACGGAAATGGACGTTACCTTCACAGGCGACACCCGGCTGGAGGAAAGCTGGCTCATTCGCGGTTCCAAGCCGCTCAAGTGGGACGAGGGCGAAATCGGCCCCACCCTTGAGAAATACAAGAGCAAGTTTCCCGTCGAGGTCGTGATACTGCCACGCCAGCGCGGCATACTCGAGGCCCGGGGGTCGGAATGCTGCATTACCATCCTTGACAAGGCGCCTCATCCCAACGCGGCGAAACTCTTCGTCAACTGGTTCCTGACCAAGGAGGTCCAGACGATGGTGCACGAGACCATGCCGCCTCGCCGCTATGCGTCGCTGCGCGAGGACGTGCCCCCAGGCAAGACCCAGGAGATTTCTCGGCGTATTCCCGGCAAGGAATATGCCTTCCGTGATTTTGATCCGGAATACCGGGCCAAGGAGAAGGAGGCACGGGCATTCATCATCGCCAACTACGGGGGCCCCAAGAAGAAGGCCATCGTGGAGGTGCATTCGGGCAAGGTCGTCGACGTCAAGAGGGAAGGCCGCAGCGTCACCATCGATTACAAGGGCAAGAAGATGACAGCGAGGCTTTCGAGCTCCAATACGGCCGTCACCGTCGCCGGCAAGAAGGCGGAACGTGGCTCCGTGAAGACGGGCATGACATGCACCTTCACCTACCCCGGCGACGGCAAGGTCGCGCAGAAGGTAGATTGCAAGTAGGTGCGAAATCTGCCCGCGCGCCGCGGGCGGATTCGCTTCTGGATCGGTATCGGACACGGGCCGCGGATTCCCGCGTAACGCTTAAGGAGGAGACATGGAAATCAAGTTCGGATTGATCAGCGCGGATTCCCACGCGGCCTTTGCCCGCGACGACTTCACGTCGCGGATGTCGACCAAGAAATGGGGCGACAAGATCCCCCAGGTCGTCGAATTCAAGAAGGATGGCGAGGTCCAGGACGGATGGAGCCTCTATGGTCAGAAGCCGGGCGCGCCGCGGGGGTTCCAGCCCACAGTGTGCAACTGTCCGGCGCTGATGGGCGAACCGTTCCCCCATTGGCCGAAACGTTGGGAAGACGTCCCGAAAATGGCATACGAACCTGCAGAACGCCTGAAGGCGCTGGACATTGACGGCGTCGATGCCGAGGTGCTGTTCCCCAACCCGCCGGGTGGCAACTATTACCAGTTCAAGGACGCCGAATACGAGTTCGACACGCTGGTGGCTTACAATGACATCCTTGCGGACTGGACCAGGGTCAGCGACCGCTTCCTCCCGCTGATCAGCGTGCCGTACCTATCGCCGCCGGACGTCATCGCCCGCGAGATCGAACGCTCGGTCAAGAACGGCCATTGCGGGGTCAACCTCGCCGGCAAGATGCCGAAGGGCCTGCCCCATATCGGAGACCCTTACTGGTACCCGGTGTGGGACGTCTGCGAGCAACTGGGGATTCCGATTCACTTCCACGGTTCCGCGAGCATCGGCGTCGGCGATACGGCCAAGGTCTGGAAAGGCTACAGCACGCGTCAGCAGCATTCCGCGTCGACCAGCACGTCGGCCGTGACGCCTGCGCAAATCGTGCCGCAACTGATCTTCACCGGCGTGACCGAACGGTTCCCGAACCTCAAAGTCGTTTTTGCGGAGGCGGGGATCGGCGGGTTGAACTATCTCATTTCGACCTGCGACCACGAATGGGAGACCCATCATCTGTGGACCGAGGGCCTGACCACGCGGCCGAGCGACATCGTGCACCGGCAGATGTACGTCAACTTCTGGTTCGAGGCCGAGGGCATAAAGCTCCGCCACGATATCGGCATCGACAACATCATGTGGGAATCGGACTTCCCCCATGTCGCCGCCTATTACCCGAACTCATGGGAATCCGTTGAGCGGGTGCTCGACGGCGTGCCGGCCGACGAACGGCGCAAGCTGCTCTACGAGAACGCGTTGCGAGTGTACCAGATCAAGGCCACGGTCGCCGCGTGACCTCCGCGCCGATCGCACAGGGAAATCAGGGGGCCTGGGGCAAAGAAATGAAAAACAAGTTCATCAGTGTCGACGACCACGTCCTCGAACCACCGGACCTGTGGACATCACGGCTTTCGAAGAAGACCTGGGGTGATCGTATCCCGCACGTCGCCCGGGGTAGCGACGGCCGCGACCAGTGGCTGGTCGACGGCAAGGTCGTTCTCGGCGGTAGCGTTGCCGGCGTTGGCGCCTTCATGGCCGACCGCAATGAGGAGCCGGGCACTTGGGACGAGGTCCCGGCCGAAGCCTACGACCCGAAGAAAAGGCTCGCGGCGATGGATACCGCCGGTGCGGAATATGCCGTCCTGTTTCCGATGGTGGCCGGCCTGGCCGGGGAAACCTTCGGCAGTATCGAGGACCCGGAGCTCGAGCTCGCCTGCGTGCAGGCCTATAACGACTGGCTGATCGACGAATGGGCGGCAGCCAGCGAACGCTTCATCCCCCAGTGCATCGTGCCGATCTCGTCCCCCGATGCCACGGTTCGCGAGATACGCCGCGCCGTCGCCAAGGGCCACCGCGGCGTCGTCTTCCCGGCCCTGCCCATGGACCTGCGCGACGTCCCCCATGTGGGGGAATCCGACTACGACAAGGTCTGGGCCGTTTGCGAGGAGCTGAACGTTCCCATCTGCCTGCATGCGGGGTCGTCCCCCACCCTCGAATACGACCCTTACCGGAAGCTCGCGCCCAACCTAGCGAAGGCCCTCCAATCGGTGACCAAGCCGGTGTCGAGCGTCTATGTGCTCGGCTTGTATCTCTTCACCCGCATCCTCCTGCGCCATCCGGGGCTGCGCCTTGTTCTCACGGAAAGCGCGCTCAGTTGGGGAATGCTCTATCTCGAATGGGCCGACCACCAGGCCGATCACGACGGGCTCGCCGGCGAGGGCTATGACCTGACGCCGTCGCAGATGTTCCGCCGGCAATGCTACCTCAACACCTGGTACGACAAAATCGCGCCCTTCGCACCTTACATCGGTGCCGACAACATTCTGTGGTCGACCAATCTTCCTCTGGCGACCTCCACCTTTCCGGGGACCCAGAAGACGATCGACGACTGCTTTGCCGGATTGACCGAAAAGGAACGAAAACAGGTCTTGTGGGATAACGCGGCTGATCTTTACGGAATCTAGCTCATTGGCGGCGGGGACTATGGGCGGACCCATTTAAGGTGTGAATCGTAAAAAAACTCACATGGGCGTCGCTGGAAGTCTCCCCGCCACGTTTCATCACACCGCGTACAACGAAAGCACCTCACGTTCCCCCGATGGGATGAGACGGAAGCGAAGGAAAGAGTGGCATGCAGGCGGGGCTTTCGCAGTCACTCAAGTCGGGCCAGCGCTACTTTTTCATGGCGGCGGTCCTGCTGTCGCTCGGCTTCTTCCTGATCTGGCCGGTCATGCTTATCCTGATCAACAGCTTCAACACCGCCGCCGACTGGCTGGTGGACGAGCGGAGCTGGGGTTTCGATCACTGGATCGTGGCCTTCTCCAAACCGGATCTGCTGATCACGATCTGGAACTCCGTTCTTTTGTGGGGATGGACGGCGCTCATCAGCTTCCCCGTCGGTATCGCCATCGCCTGGATCCTGGCGCGAACAAAAATCCCAGGCAGCCGCCAGATCGAATTCGCGTTCTGGGTCGCCTATATGGTGCCCAGCCTGCCGGTGACGATCGCGTGGATCAATCTTCTCGATCCCCAGATCGGATTTGTAAACGTCCTGCTCATGGATTCCGGTTACTTCACTGAGGGGCCATTCAACATCTTCAGCGTTCCCGGCATCGTCTGGGCCAACCTGATGGGCAACGGCATCGTCCTCAAGGTCATGCTGCTCACCCCGGCGTTCCGGAATATGGACTCGGCAATGGAGGAAGCCGCCCGCACCAGCGGCGCCAGCAACATGAGGACTGCGTTGCGGGTGACCCTGCCGCTGATGATCTCCCCCATGGTGCTGGTCCTTGCGCTGCAATTGTTGCGGGTCTTTCAGTCCTTCGAAACGGAGCTGCTGCTGGGCGAACCTTTCGGTTTCTACGTGTATTCAACCAAGATCTACGCGCTGGTCCGCACCGAACTTCCCAATTACGGCGAAGCGGCCGCGCTGGCGAGCCTGACCATGTGCATCATCGCCCTGATCATCCCGCTGCAGCGCTGGATCGTGCAGCGCCGCCGCTACACCACCCTGACCGGCAGCTTCAAGCCGGGGCTCATCGACCTCGGCATGTGGAACCACGTCCTGTTCGCGTTGATCGTGCTGCTCCTCGTCGTCCTCAGCATCATGCCGGTCATCGTCCTTTTCCTCGGAAGCTTCATGACGCGGATCGGCTACTTCGAGCTCGGCTTCACGCTTCAGCACTGGCAGATAGTACTGGGCAACCCGGTCTTCATGCGCGCCCTGTGGACCACCCTCGCCATCGCCACGGTGGCGGCAATCATGAGCCCGCTCCTGTTCTCGGTCATCGCCTATATCCTGGTACGCACGCGGATGCCGGGCCGGCTCATCCTCGACTGGATCGTCTGGGGCTCGGGCGCCATTCCCGGCATCCTCGCCGGCCTCGGCCTTCTGTGGGTGTTCCTGGGCACCCCCGGCCTCGCTTTCCTCTATGGCAGCATATGGGCGCTGATCCTGGTAGTGATCCTTCAGGGCAACACCACGGGCGTGAACGTGCTCAAGGGCGTCTTCGTGCAGGTCGGCGCCGACATGGAGGAAGCCGCCCGTGCGTCGGGCGCCGGATGGTTCCGAACCTACTTCTGCATCTGGCTGCCGCTGCTGATGCCGACGCTGGCGCTGCTCGCGGTCCTCAATTTCGTCAGCGCCGCCGGGGTGACCAGCAGCATCATCCTTCTGGCTTCGCGAGAGACGATTACCCTTTCGCTCCTGGCGCTCCGGATGACGAGGAGCTTGCGGACCAGCGCGAGGCGGCGAGCATCGTCAGCATCTTCATCGTGTTGCTCACCGTCGGTGTCGCCATCCCGTTGCGAGCGATCAGCCTGCGCCTCGGCGTACGCCACGACATCAAGTCCGAAGACGATACGCGCAGGATGCCTGGCAGACGGACCGGTTTGCAGCCGGCACCCGCCGAATGAAGCGGCGCCCTGGGCCAGGGGCAGCGTGCCGAACCTGCAAACATGGGAGATAGATGATGGACAAGCTGCGTCACATATCGATCGCCGTGCCGGACGTCCAGTCGGCGGCGGCGTTCTACGAACGGACGTTCGGGCTCGAGCGCGTGAAGGAATCGAAGCGGACCATTTGCCTGTCGGACGGGACGATCAACGTGACCCTGACGCCGCCGATGGACCTGGCCAGCACCGACTGCAAGGATTTCGTCGGTATCCACCATCTTGGTTTCGTCGTCGAGGACAAGGAGGCGACGGGCCGGAAACTGACCGGAAACGGCGGGCGCACCGCCGACGGGAAATGCTGGGACCCCAACGAGATCATGGTCAATATTTCCGATAAGTACTGGGTCGGATCGAAGTGATTTCGCCTCTGGCATCCCCTGGCCCGAGGCACTACCATTCCGCCAGGGCCGCGTATCGATGGCCGGTCAAGAAAAACGGGAGGAAACAACGTGAAACGCCTGTCACGCTTGGGCATCCTCGCCCTTGGCCTTGTCCTGCTGCCGGCCACAAACGCCGCCACCGAAGACTTCTATGCTGGAAAGCGGATACGCATCATCGTCGGGTCGTCGTCGGGCGGCGGCTACGACACCTACGCGCGCCTGATCGCGCGCCATTGGGAGAGGCACATCCCGGGCAAGCCCAGTCTGGTTGTCCAGAACATGCCCGGCGCCAGCAGCCTCAAGGCGATGAACCATGTCGCCAACGCGGCCCCCAAGGACGGCACCGTGATCGGCGCCGTCCAGAACCAGATCGCGTTCGAGCCGATACTCAAGATCAACGGCAAGGGCAACGCCCAGTACGATTCCCGCAAGCTCAACTGGATCGGCAGCGCCAACAAGGAAGTGGCGACGGTCTTCATCTGGCATACGACGCCGGTCAAGACCATTGACGACGTTAAGACGCGGGAAGTGCTGGTGGGTTCGAGCGGCGTGTCGACGTCGAGCTCGTACAACTCGCAGCTGATGAACGAGCTGCTCGGCACGCGCTTCAAGGTGGTTTACGGCTACAAGGGCAATGCCGAGCTGTCGCTTGCCATCGAGCGGGGCGAAATCCAGGGCTCGACGGGCATGTACTTCTCCTCGCTCTCCAGCAACCATCCACAATGGATCGCCGACGGGAAAGTGCGGATCATCGCCCAACTGGCGCTGGAGCCGCATCCCGGCCTCAAGGGCGTGCCGCTGCTTCTCGACCGCGTCAAGGGCGATCCCCGCAAGCAGGTCGAACTCATCTTCTCCAGCGGGCTCATGGGACGCCCTTATGTCATGCCGGGTAGCGTTCCGGAGTCGCGCGTCAAGGCCCTCAGGGACTCCTTCCTTGCCGTGCTGGCCGAGCCCGCCCTGCTGGCGGAGGCGAAGCGGTCCAAGCTCGAAATCCAGCCCCTGTCGGGCGACGCCATCGACAAGCTCGTGGCCGCGGCCTACGCGACGCCACCGGCCATCGTCGAAAAAGTGCGCGGGCTTCTCAGGCCGAAGAGGGATAAAAAGAAGTAACAGAGGAAACGGGCCGCTGCACGGTTCGCAGCGGCCATCAAGATTGACCAAGGACGGTACCATGGACAGGACGCATGATCTGGTCATTCGGGGCGGCACCGTTGCCGACGGCAGGGGCACCGCCCTGTTCGAAGCCGATATCGCCGTCGACGCCGGCCGCATCACAGCGGTCGGAAGGGTCGCGGGATCGTGCCGCGAGGAGATCGACGCCCGCGGCCTGCTGGTGGCCCCCGGGTTCGTCGATATCCATTCCCATTACGACGCCCAGGCGATCTGGGACGAGCGCCTGCTGCCGTCCGGCTGGCAGGGGGTTACCACCACCGTCATGGGCAATTGCGGTGTCGGATTCGCCCCGGTGCGCGAGAGCGACCGCGAGACCCTGATCGAGCTGATGGAAGGGGTCGAGGACATCCCGGGACCGGTGCTCCGCGAGGGCTTGACCTGGGAGTGGTCGTCCTTCCCGGAATACCTCGACGCGCTGGAGCGCCGCCGCCACGACATGGACGTCTGCGCGCAACTGCCGCATTCGGCGCTCAGGGTGTTCGTCATGGGCGAACGCGCGGTGCGGCGTGAACCTGCGACCGAAGAGGATATCGCCGCGATGCGCGCGCTGGCGCGCGAGGCGATCGAGGCCGGCGCGATGGGCTTCACGACATCCCTGTCGGACAACCATCGCACCCCGCAGGGCGATTTCATCCCCTCACGCGGCGCCCAGGCGGGCGAGCTCGCGGGTGTCGCCTGCGGACTCAAGGACGCCGGGCGCGGGGTGCTGCAGATCATCCTCAACCTCGGTCCGGACCCGGCGGAACGCGAACGGGAGTTCGCCATCGTCCGCGGCATGGTCGAGGCTTCGGGCCGGCCGCTGTCCCTCACCGTCCTCCAGCGCATCCGCGACCCGGAGGGCTGGCGCCATACCATGGGGATGATGGAGGCGGCGGTGCGCGACGGCCTGCCCATGTACGCCCAGGTCATTCCCCGGCCGCTGGGCACCCTGTTCGGCCTCGACATGGCGCGGCACCCCTTCTGCTATCACCCGTCGTTCAAGGCGATCGCCGACCAGCCGCTCGAGACAAAGGTCGCGGCCTTCCGCGATCCCGATTTCCGCAAGCGGCTGCTCGCGGAAGAGGCGGAGAACAAGGACGAATCCCTGATTCGCCGGGTCCAGAATTTCGACTACATGTTCCCGCTGGGTGATCCGCCGAACTACGCGCCCGCGCGCGAGTCCTCGGTGGGCTACATGGCGCGGGGCCGGGAGCTGAGCCCGTTCGAGGTGGCCTACGACGTGATGCTGGCGGACGATGGCTGCAACATGCTGTTCTCACCCAATTCCGGCTACGGGCATTTCAACCTCGAAGGCTGTCGCGAACTGATGGAGAACCCGCGCTCGGTCGTCGCCGTCAGCGACGGCGGCGCCCATGTCGCGCAGATCTGCGACACCAGCTTCTCCACCTTCCTCCTCACCTACTGGGGCCGGGACCGCGGCAACCGCCGGCTCGACGTCAGTTGGCTGATCAAGCGCATGACCGGCGACACGGCGGCGCTGGTCGGCCTCGATGACCGCGGCCGGATCGCGCCGGGCTACAAGGCCGACATCAACGTGATCGACTTCGACAACCTCAGGATCGAGCGCCCCTACATGGTCCATGACCTGCCATTGGGCGGCAAACGGCTGTTGCAGCGCACGCGCGGCTACGTCTCGACCATCGTGTCCGGCATCGAGGTCTACCACGACGGCGAGGCGACCGGCGCCCTGCCCGGCCGCCTCGTTCGTGGCCCGCAGAAAGTGGCGGTCGCCTGACGGCCCACGCCGAGGTTCGGGCACACAGATAGGAACTGCGGGCGACCGTTCGCCCACGCTGCAGACGTATCGCGTTGTTCCGCTTTGCGTTCGGTAAGGCTCACGCGTTTTTCTCACGAACATGAACGATGGCTCGATCACGGGTCACGTGACAGGGGGGGGTGTCATGATTTTATTCCGGGCGATCCTTTCGTCTTCGCCGGTCGCCGCGCTGTCCGTGGCACTGCTTGTTGGTGTCGGGGCACCAGCCGCGGCCCAGGACACGCCATCGTTCGCCGGCAAGAGTGTCACGGTCATCGTCGGATCGACGCCGGGCGGCAGCACCGACGTCTCGGCGCGCCAGATCGCCGCCTCGCTCGGCAGGAGCCTGCCGGGCAATCCGACCATGGTGGTGCAGAACAAACCCGGCGCACGCGGTATGACGGCGATGAACTACTTTGCCGCGCAGGTGGCGCCCGACGGCCGCACGATCATCGTCGGCTCGGGCTCGCAGATCGATCCAGCCAACTACCGGGTCGGGCAGGCCAAGTACGACCCCACCAGGTTCCGCATGGTCGGCGGGCTGTCCATCGGCGGCTCGATCATCATGATCCACAACACGGCTGTCCCGCGGCTCACCGACAAGACGGCGAAGCCGGTGGTGATGGCGACGATCGGCGGAATCCCGCGTTCGGGCATGCAGATGGCCGCCTGGGGCATCGACTATCTCGGCTGGAACGCACGCTGGGTCGCGGGCTATCGCGGCAATCCCGACCTGATGCTCGCCTTCGAGCGCGGCGAGGTCGAGATGACGTCTTTCGCCAACGCGCAGATGAAGCCCGAGCTCTACGACAAGGGCAAATACACCATCCTCTACCAGTCGGGCACGCAGGGGGCGGCCATCCCCTCTCCAATCAAGGAGCAGGCGGGCCTGCCGCTCTTCGCCGAGGCGATGAAGGGCAAGATCAAGGACCCCGTCGCGCAGAACGCCTTCGACTACTGGCGCCACCTCAGCACCATCTACAACTGGGTCGCGCTGCCGCCGAAGACGCCCGATTCCATCGTCGCCGTCTATCACGCGGGCTGGGACAAGGTGAAGGCCGACGGCGATTTCCTCGCCCAGACGCGCAGGGTCAGCCCGGAGGCGACGGCCGTGTCGGCCGACGAGATGGTCAAGACGATACAGGAACTGGCCAACGTGCCGAACGCCGCGCTCGACTTCCAGAAGGTCATGCTCTCGCGCCAGGGACTGAAGCCACCGAAGAAAAAGAAGAAGAAAAAGAAGGCGCAGAACTAGTCCGCGCCGGCGGCGCGGGGACGCGGCCCCGCATGGGACGTGGAGGAATCGATGCTCGAGAACTTCAGGGTCTATGACGCCGATTCGCACCTGCTGCTGACGCCTGCCATGTGGGCCGACCTGCCGGCGGAGTTCCAACGGCGCCGGCCGCGCCCGCTCAGGGTCGAGGACAGCGACGGCATGGGAAAATGGACGTCGGGTTGGCTCATCGATGGGCGCATGCAACCGCACCCGTTCGGCCCGGCGACCCAGGGCGCCAACCGGCCGACGGAAGTGATGGAATCCTTCGGCGCATCGGCCGATGCCGGCATCCTCGACCTGACCGACCCGGAAGGGCGCGTCCGCGCGCTCGACGAAGGCGGGATCGACGTGCAAATCCTGTTCCCCACCACGCTTTACGCCAACGCGACCCCCGACGCCGCCTTCGAGGCAGCGTTGATGCGCTCCTACAACCGTTTCGTCGGCAATCGAACGAGGAAGGTCGCGGGCCGGATCAAATGGGCGGGGCTCGTCCCCTTGCGCGACCCGCGCCAGGGATGCGAAGCCATCGCCGAGATGTGCGACCTCGGCGCCTCCACCGCCGTCGTCTACGGCACCGCCGGCGACTACATGCTCGATCATCCCAACTTCGAGCCCGTCTGGGACGAGCTGGCGCGGAGCGGCCTGCCGCTTTGCGTCCACATGGGCATGAGCTTCCCGCCGTTCGAGCGCCTGTGCATGAGCCGCCTCGACGCCCATGCCATCGGCATGTCGCTGCCCGCCATCCTCGCGTTCGTCGCCGTCGTCGGCCACGGCATGATGGACCGCTACCCGGACCTGAAGGTGGCGTTTCTGGAGTACGGCGCCGAGTGGCTGTTCTACATGGCCGGCCGCATGGACCACTACATGCCGACCTACCGTGCGGATGCGACCATCAGCAAATTGCCGAAGCAGGAAATCCGCGACTACCTCAAGTCGGGCCGGTTCTTCGTCGCCCCGGAAGCCGAAGACTCCATGCTGCCCGCGGAACTGGAGCTCGTGGGCGAAGGCAGCGTGCTGTTCGGGTCCGATTTTCCGCATGGCGAAGCGCGCGAGAATGCCGCGCAGGAACTGCTTGAACGCACCGATATGACCAACGATCAGAAGCGCAAGATGCTCTACGACAACGCCGTCGCACTGTTCGGACCGCCCTAGCGGCGATCTGCGCGTCGACGGCATC
>WHSO01000112.1 GCA_009380075.1 Alphaproteobacteria bacterium
ACAAAGCCCCCCTTGCTTGGTATATCCATGCCTCCTCGAAGCCGCCCCCCGGGCGCACGGTTGCGGGGCGCATAGCTCAGTTGGTAGAGCAGCTGACTCTTAATCAGCGGGTCCAAGGTTCGAGTCCTTGTGCGCCCACCATTTTTGTCAGGGGTTAGGTGCAGACGGCCTAACCCCTGATGCGTATCCGGGCTTTCCCGTCACCGTAAGTCAACACGACGGCATTCCGCCCGTGGGCTTGGTTCAGCAATGGGCCGTGCCTCTCGCCCCCGCGCCGCGTTAACCACACCTCGGTTCCCGTCGGTTGACTCCCTTGGTGCCACTGGGGTGAAATAACCGCATACTCATCGCGAACCATTCCCGGGCGGAGCGGCATATGCGTTTCCGGAACAGGCACAGTCCCATGTTGGCCGGCGGCCTTTTCCTTGCCTCTGCCCTTATCCCTGCCGTTTCCGCCCCCGCCCGTGCCGATCTGTCCGACTTCTTCGACCGGATCGGGAGGAACACGACCGCCCTCCTCAGGAGCATTGCGTCCAGGGAGGACGCGGCCTTCATCGAACGGGCCGTGGAAAACGCGCTCGCACACCGGCAGGCGGTGGGGCGCACGGTGGAATGGCACAATCCGCACACCGGCCGCAGGGGGACGGTCACCATCGCGTCCTATTACGAGAGGGGCGCCGGCGATTCCTGCTGGACCTATCACCGCACTCACCGGGACGGGAACGAGACCTCGGCGTATTCCGGCACCGCCTGCCGCGAACCGGAATCGGGTAGCCGCTCGGCGGACGGCGGCCTGCGGTTCCACAGCGAAACGCTGATCGAGCCGCCGAAAGCCGTTGCCGCGCCTGCGCCCCCGCCCGATCCAGTGCCGCCGGCGCAACCGCCGGCCTCGACCGTCCGGCGGGCGCAGGATCTTCTGGTGCAGGCCGGGTTTAATCCCGGGCCGGTGGACGGGCTGATGGGCCGCAGGACTCGCGGCGCCATCCAGAGCTACCAGCGTTCCCGCGCCCTCGCCGTCGATGGCCGCGCGTCACCGGCGCTGGTGGCGCGGCTGGAGAACGATGTCGCCACCCGGGCCGCGCCGGCCCTGCCAGCCCCGCCCGGGCCCGTGTCCGTGCCTACGGAGCGCCAGCCGCTCGTCCTCGCCATCGACGGGGTCGAGCCGGAGGCCTCGCGACGCCGGGGCGCGGCGGGCGGTGGCGACGGCGACGGCGCAGTGTCCGAGGTCCGCTCTCTGCGGCCGGCGATCGTCGCCGACTGGAAGCTGACGTCCGAGGACAACGTCCATCATGTGGCCGGAAACGGCGATCACGCCGGGACATCGGCGGCGGTCGCGCGCGTCAAGGGGATGATGGAGGCCGTCGCCCAGCTCGCCAGGCTGCGCCAGCGGCCCTTCGTCGTCGTCGCCCACGGCCGCGGCGCGGCGCTGGCCTATCGTGCGATCAGGGAACTCGGCGAGTCCGGGCGCCTCAAGCCCGGCGACATCCGCGTACTCGTCACCCTGGGGGCACCGGAGGGCCTCGGCCGGGAGGGGACCGCGCCGGTGAAGGGCCTCGTCGACGCCTGGCGCAACTACTGGATCGCCGAGGACGTGCTGGCCAGACCCATCGAAGGCCTCGCCGGCCCGGAGAACGTGCGGGCCGACTTCGACCCCGCCCGGGACGGCGGTGACGCCCACAACGCCTATCACACGAACCCCCGCATCTGGCGCCGGATCGGCAACGACGTGGCGCAGCTTGCAAGCTCATCGTGATAACGTGCCCTCCGGGATGACCCTCCCGGCGCATCGAGCGGATTTTCAGCGATGGATTCACGGCACCGCAGGGTGGAAGACGTCGAGCGCGCGGCCTACGCCGACCTGGGCGCGGCGGCGGCCGGGCTCGCGCCGCTGAATCTCCGCCACGAGATCGCCGATCACGCCCTGATCCTGATCGCGCCGGGCGATCCGCATTTCCTCGTCAATCGGGTGATTGGACTGGGCGTCGCCGCGCCCGCCCGGCGTGAAACCGTGGCCCGCTTCGCGCGCGACTACCGGGCCGCCGGCATCGCCCGCTGCTTCGTCCACGTCACCGGCGATGCCCGCCCGTCGGAACTGCGGGCGTGGCTTGCGGAGGAGGGCCTCGTCTCCCAGCGCCGCTGGATGAAGTTCGCCCACGGGGGCGGTCTGGTGCCGGAGCCGCGCTGCGATCTCGAAGTGCGGCGTGTCGACGGGCGTTATGGCGAGGCCTTCGGCCGCATCGTCACCGCCGGCTTCGACATGGGCACGGCGTCGATCCCGGCGCTCGCCCGGCTGACGGAACGGGACAAATGGCACGTGTTCATGGCCTTCGCCGGTGGCGAGCCGGCGGCCACCGGGGCGTTGTTCGTCGACGGCGGCACCGGCTGGTGCGACTTCGGTGTGACCGCGCCGCCTTTCTGGCGCCGCGGCGCGCAACGGGCGCTGCTGGCGGCGCGCATCCGCGCCGCCCGCGGCCTCGGCTGCGATCTGATCGCTACCGAGACCGGCGAAGCCGTGCCCGGGGATCCGCAGCATTCCTACCACAATATCCTGTGGGCGGGGTTCGAGGAGCTCGGCCTCCGGGACAATTACGCGCCGGGCTGAGGACCCTCGGCGGGTGTTGTCCCGCTCCGATTCGTTCCTATATCTAGAAAAGGCAAGGAAACGAGTGGAGGCAACGATGTTCACGAAGATTCTCGTTCCCACCGACGGGTCGGTCCATGCCGAGAAGGCGGAAAGGCTGGGCGCCGACCTCGCGCTGACATACGGCGCGGAGCTGGTGTTCCTTTCGGTCATCGAGGGCGGGGCTCTCACCTCGGTCGGCAAGCAGCTTGTGCGGGAAAAGGGGCTTGACGTCGGCGTGCTGGTCGGCACGCCACAGATGGCGATGCATGCGCCGGAAGGTGCGCCGGTCGTGCCGGAGGCCGAACACACCCTGGCCTCGTCCCGCATTCAGGCCGAGCTGGCGGAACGACTCGCCAGCGACGCGAAGGCCCGGGCCGAATCCCTCGGCGTCGGGAAGGTGAAGGGCCTGACCCGGGACGGGAAAGTCGCCGAGGCCATCCTCGAGGCTGCCGCGGACGAGAACGTGGACCTGATCGTCATGGGCAGCCGCGGGCTCGGCAGCCTCAAGGGCCTTCTGGTCGGCAGCGTGTCGACCAAGGTCAGTCACCTCGCCGAATGTACCTGCATCAGCGTCAAGTAGTGCATCACCTGCCGGCCCAACGGTGTTCGGTGGGGCCTTGTCATCCCCCTTTGCCGTAAGCGGCGGGCCCACTAACCTGTGGTAATGCCGGCGAGGGATACCTACGACATTGCGATCATCGGCGCGGGCCATAACGGCCTCGTCTGCGCCGCCTACCTGGCGGGCGCGGGCTTGCGCGTCTGCGTGCTGGAGGCCCGCGCCGTCGCCGGCGGCGCCGCGGTGACCGAGGAATTCCATCCCGGCTTCCGCAACTCCGTCTGCGCCTACACGGTGTCTTTGCTCAACCCGCGCGTGATCGCCGACCTCGACCTTCCCGCACACGGGCTGCGCGTCGTGCCGCGACGGCTGCAGAACTTCCTGCCGCTGCCGGACGGCCGCGTGCTCAGGGTGGGGGCGGGGGAGACGGCGCGCTCGGTCGTGCAGTTCTCGGAGCACGACGCGGCGCGCCTCGACGACTACGCCGCCACGCTCGGCCGCATCGCCGACGTGCTGCGGGCTCTGGTGCTTGAGACGCCGCCCAACGTGACCGAGGGCGCGCCGCTCGCCGCGCTCGCCCAGGTCCTGAAGATCGGTGGCCTGGCCCGGCGTCTCGCCCGCCTGCCGATGGCGGCGCGGCGCGACCTGCTGGCGCTGTTCACCGCCTCGGCGGGAGACTTCCTCGACGGCTGGTTCGAAAGCGATCCGATCAAGGCTGTGTACGGATTCGACGGTATCGTCGGCAACTACGCCTCGCCCTATGCGCCGGGCTCGGCCTATGTGCTGCTGCACCATGCCTTCGGCGAGGCGGCGGGGGTCAGGGGCACCTGGGGCCACGCCATCGGCGGCATGGGCGCGGTCAGCGATGCCATCGCCCGTGCGGCCGGGGCGCGCGGGGCGGAGATCCGCTTGGCCGCGCCGGTGGCGGAGGTGATCGTCGAGAAGGGCCGCGCCGCCGGCGTCGTCACGGCCGCCGGCGCGACGATCCGCGCGCGCGCCGTGGTCTCCGGCATCCATCCGAAGATCCTGTACCAGCGGCTGATCGATCCCGCCCTGCTGCCCGCCGACTTCAACCGCCGCATCGCGGGCTGGCGCTCCGCCTCCGGCACCTTCCGCATGAACGTGGCGCTCGCGGAACTGCCCGACTTCACCGCCGCCCGCGGCACTGCGCCCGCCGACCATCACACCGCGGGCATCATCATCGCGCCCAGCCTCGATTACATGGAGCGCGCCTATTTCGATGCGCGCACGCGGGGCTGGTCGCGCGCGCCGGTGGTGGAACTGGTCATCCCGTCGACTCTCGACGACGGCCTCGCGCCGCCGGGACGCCACGTCGCCAGCCTGTTCTGCCAGCACGTCGCGCCGGAGCTGCCGGGGGGTGAGAGCTGGGACGCGCGCAAGGACGAAGTCGCCGACCTGATGATCGCCACCGTGTCGGCCTACGCGCCCAATTTCGCCGGCGCCGTGATCGCGCGCCAGGTGCTGTCGCCGGCCGACCTCGAGCGCGAGTTCGGCCTTGTCGGCGGCGACATCTTCCACGGCGCGCTCGACCCGGGGCAGTTGTTCTCCGCCCGTCCCGTCCTCGGCCATGCCGATTACCGCGCCCCGCTGCCCGGGCTCTACATGTGCGGCGCCTCGACCCATCCCGGCGGCGGCGTCACCGGCGCGCCCGGCCACAACGCCGCGCGGGAGATTCTGCGCGACTTCGGCGGACGCATGCGCCGCGCCTGACGGGACGCACGATCAGGAGTCAGGTGCGGGGATGGTGGTGGCTGTGTTCCGTCGCGGTGCCGCCGCGCCCTGTATGGGAATGGCTGGCGCGGTCGGAACGGACGGGGACGAGGTGCACGTTGGCGTGGCGCACGCCTTCCTCGGCGGCCAGGGTCTCGGCAAAATCGCGCACCGCCGGCGTCGGTCCCTCGAGCACCAGTGCCTCCATGCAATTGTCGTGGTCGAGATGCACGTGCAGGGTCGTCACGCCGATATCGTGATGGGCGTGCTGCGCCTCGACCAGGCGGCGCGACAGCTGCCGTTCGTGGTGGTTGTAGACGTAGGAGACGCAGGCGACGCAGGTACCGCCGTCGGCCGCGTCCAGGCTCTGGCGCGCGAGGCGGTCGCGGATCAGGTCACGAAAGCCCTCCGAGCGGTTGCCGTAGCCCTTGTCCGCGAGGTAGCGGTCGAACTGGTCGAGCAGGTCGTCGTCGACCGTGATGGTGATGCGCTGCATCGTCGTCTCCTTGCCTGGCCCGGAGCCACGTCACTCCCGACGGTTGCGAACCGGTATCATAATTCAGGGTTGACGGTATGACATTTCGGTGTTTTATCATACCGTAAATCCCGTGGCCGCCGGGCCGCCGAATCCGGAGGAAACCCATGCCATTCAGGCCAATTCTGGCCGGCCTTCTGCTCGTCTGCGGCCTCGTTCCCGGGGCGGGTCCAGCCCGGGCCCATTTTCAGGAGCTGATCCCGTCCGCCGACAATGTCGCCGCCGAAGGCGACCGCACGATCACGCTGGAGCTGACCTTCACCCATCCCATGGCGCGCGGTCCGGTGATGGACATGGCTCGCCCTCGGCGCTTCGGCGTCCTCGCCCGGGGCCAGATCGAGGACCTGATGGGCGCCCTCCGGCCGCGCACGATCGCGGGCAAGGCCGCGTGGCAGGCCACGTACAAATTCGTCCGCCCCGGCAACTACACGTTCTTCGTCGAACCCGCCCCCTATTGGGAGCCGGCCGAGAAGAAAATGATCATCCATTACACCAAGGTCATCGTCGATGCCTTCGGCGCCGGGGACGGATGGGACCGGCCGGTGGGCCTGCCGGTCGAGATCCTGCCCTTGGCACGGCCCTACGGGTTGTGGACGGGCAACGTCTTCCGCGGCGTCGTGGTCAAAGACGGCAAGCCCGTGCCCAACGCCGAAATCGAGGTCGAATGGCGCAACGACGGCAACATCAAGGCGCCTGCGGATGCCTATGAAACGCAGGTCATCCGGGCAGACTCCCGTGGTGTGTTCGTGTATGGTCTGCCGCGCGCTGGCTGGTGGGGCTTTGCCGCCCTCATCGACGGCGACACGCCGATCAGGAATCCGGAAGGGCAGGACGCGGGCGTCGAGTTCGGCGGCCTCATCTGGGTTCGTGCCCGCGACATGAAGTGACGGAACGGAAATCCGCTTAGGGAGACGTGTCATCGCCCATATTCCCGACGGCGTGCTGTCATTGCCCGTGCTGGTAACGGGCGGCGCGGCGAGCGTTGCAGCGATCGGTGTCGCGGTCGCGCGCCTGCGCAGTCACGACATCCCCCGCACCGCCGTCCTCGGCGCAGTGTTCTTCGTCGCCTCCCTGATCACCCTGCCGGTCGGCCCGACGACCGTCCATCCCCTGCTCAACGGGCTGATGGGGCTGGTGCTGGGATGGGCGGCGATCCCGGCGATCGTCGTGTCCCTGTTCCTGCAGATGATTTTCTTCGGCTTCGGCGGGCTAACTGCGTTCGGGGTTAACGTCTTCAACATCGCCGTGCCGGCGCTGCTGGTGGCACTGGTGCTGCGGCCGTGGCTGATGCGCGTGGGCGATCCGCGCCAAGCCGGCGTCCTCGGCGCCGTGGCGGGCGCAGGCGGCGTG
>WHSO01000070.1 GCA_009380075.1 Alphaproteobacteria bacterium
CCGATCACCCGATCCCGTAAATCCTGCGAGTAAGCCTTCGCCATCCCGGCTGGCCTCCTTTACCCAGCCGGAACCTTGAATCACAAACACGACGATTTGGGAATCCCCCAGCGATTCAATCTATTCACACAATGCTCTAGCCCAAGGCTTTCAGCACCGCGGCGCGCACGGGCGCGGCCATGCGGTAGTGGAAAGCACCGTCCCGTGCCTGCCAGGTGCGCTCGATGAAGCCGGCCGCGGCGCCCGGCATCTCCCGGGCGCAGACCTTGGCGAGGCCGGAGAAGGCACCGGCAAGCTGCTTCGAGTTCCTGAGCCCGAGCAGGTCCTTGAGCGCTTCGGCCCCGATGCCGGCCTCGCCCGCCTGGGCGATCTCCCACAGCAGGTTGGCACCGAGGCTTTCCGGGCCGTAGGCGGCGCAGACCGCGGCCACGGCGGCGGGACTCACCCTCGGCGCGCCAAATTCTCCGGCGGCACCCTCCGCCCCGGCGCCGAGACGCAGGCGCAATTCGCCGTCCCTGAGCGCCCGGGCGAATTCCGCGACGGAGAGGGACAGGGTGACCGTCACCCGCCCGTCGCTGTTGCTGATCTCCATGGTTGAGTCCTATACAATGTATATACATTGTACAATAGACGCCAAAATCGGCTATTTATCAACAAAAAATCGTGAAAAACTCTGCTTATACAGTCTGTAAAGACTGCTCAGTAGCCGACCCGCACGAGGTAGAGCCCGTCCGGCGGGGCGGTCGGCCCGGCGGCGGCGCGGTCGCGGGCCTCCAGCGCCGCGGCGACCTGGAGCGGGCCCCACTTGCCCTCCCCCACGGTGCGCAGCGTGCCGGTGATGATCCGCACCTGGCTGTGCAGGAACGACCGTGCCCGCAAGCTCAGCCGCACTTCGTCGCCGTCGCGCGTCACGGTCACCGCGTCGAGCGTCTTGACCGGGCTGTCGGCCTGGCAGGCGGCGGCGCGGAAGGAGGTGAAATCGTGCTTGCCGACCAGCACTTGGGCGGCCGCGTGCATGGCCGCGGCATCGAGCGGCGCGATCACGTGCCAGGCGCGGCCGCGTTCGAGCGCCAGCGGCGCCCGGCGGTTGACGATGCGGTAGAGGTATTCGCGTTCCCTGGCGGAAAACCGGGCATGGAAGTCCGGCGCCGCGACCGCCGCAGTCAGCACCACCACCGGCACGTCCTGCCGGCGGAGATAGAAGTTGATGGCGTCGCGCACGGTGTCGGGCTCGGATTCGCGGGCGATGTCCACATGCGCCACCTGGCCCAGCGCATGGACGCCGGAATCCGTGCGCCCGGCACCGAAGACATTGACCCGCTCGCCGCAGAAGGCGAAGACCGCGTCCTCCAGCGCCGCCTGCACCGAGGGGCCGTTTTCCTGCCGCTGCCAGCCGACGAAGGGCCCGCCGAAATACTCGACGTCGAGGCGGTAGCGGGTCACGGGCCGCGCCTCCCCGTTCCACCGTCATGCCCCGGCCCTCCATTCGTCATCGCCCGGCCCTCGGGCCCGCGCGAGGCGCGGCCCAAGGACAGGCACAAGGTCCGGGCGATCCATTTGCCGGCGCCGTTGCATGGATGCCCCGCCTTCGCGGGGCATGACGATGGGAAGGAAAAGGGCGGGGACGCAGGCACTTTTCTATCACCGACAGCTTGGCAGCCTGCTGTTTGTGACAGCAGGCGCGCGGGCGTCAGAGGCGCAAGGCCTTGGAACGCGGGCGCCGCAGCGGCGAAGGCTCGGGGCGCGGGGGTCATGGGACATGAACCGCCGGGGCGTCGGGAAGGTCCAGGCGGGTGCCCGGTTTCAGCGGGAATCCGCGCAGGAACTCGGCCGAATCCTGGGGCTGGCGGCCCTCGCGCTGGACCCGGGTGAGGCGGAGCGAGTCCGTGCCGCAGCGCACGGTCAAGCTGGCATCGAGCACCGTGCCGGGCACCTCCCCCGCGCCCGGCTTGCCGGCGGCGACCTCGGCCGCCAGCACCTTCATGCGGGTGCCGCCGTGCGCGAACCAGGCCCCGGGCCAGGGCGAGAAGGCGCGCACCCGCCGTTGCAGCGCCGCCGCTCCGTCGCGCCAGTCGAGGCGGCCTTCCTCGCGACTGAGCTTGGCGGCGTAGGTCGCGCCGTCCTCGGGCTGGGGCTGGGGCGTGAGCGTTCCCGCCTCGAGCCCCGTCAGCGCCTCGTTGATCATGCGGGCGCCCAGCGCCGCGAGGCAATCGTGCAGCTCGTCGCAGGTGATGGCGGGGCCGATGGCCACGGCCTCGCGCGCCAGCACCGGCCCGGTGTCGAGCCCCTCGTCCACGACCATGATCGAGATCCCGGTTTCCGCGTCCCCGGCCAGGATGGCGCGCTGGATCGGCGCCGCCCCGCGCCAGCGCGGCAGCAGCGAGGCATGGATGTTGACGCAGCCGAGCCACGGGGCGGCCAGCACCGCCGCCGGCAGGATCAGCCCGTAGGCGGCGACCACGGCGATATCGGCGCCGGTGTCCCGCACCACCTCCGCAAACGCCGCCTGCGCCTCGGCGGATTTGAGGCTCGCCGGCGTATGGACGGGGATGCCGTGCTGTTCGGCGAGCTCATGCACCGGCGACCGGCGTTCCGCCTGCCCGCGCCCGGCCGGGCGCGGCGGCTGGCTGTAGACGGCGACGACCGCGTGCGGCCCGTTGATGAGGCCGGCAAGCGCCCGGGCGGCGAAATCGGGCGTGCCCATGAAGACGACACGGAGGCTCATCGGGTCGGAACGCTCATCGGGTCAGCGGCGCGGCCGGTTGCAGTTGCATCGGGGGATAGTCATACCGCCCTTCGCCGGGCCCGTCATGCCCCGCGGGGCACCCAGGCGCCGAAGAGGGTCGCGGGCCGAAGGGTCGCGGGCCGAAAAGAAACGGCGCGGCTGACAAGGTCGGGTCGGACCCACACACCGCCCAGCCCCTCCTCCGTCATACCCCGCGAAGGCGGGGTATCCATACAGCGGTCGGTCCGACTATGGATGCCCCGGACGTGAAGCTTGTCCTTGGGCCGCGCTGCGCGCGGGCCCGAGGGCCGGGGCATGACGAAAAAAGCATACACGTCCGTTCGATCAGAACCGAACAACGACCGAACGCGGACTCAACGGTGCGGGAAACGTCAGGAATAATACGGGTTTCCGGCGGGCCGTGACAAAGGTTCCGACACCCTGTCTCGCCCCGTTCCCCATCCGTCATACCCCGCGAAGGCGGGGTATCCATAAAACGATTGGGCCCCGACAATGGATGCCCCGCATAAAGCGGGGCATGACGACAGGGGGTGGGCGAAGGGGGGCTTGGCCCTCACGCCCGCAGGCGGGCGGGTTCGGGCTCGGCCCGCTTCATCTTGCGCAGCTTGCGCAGGATGATGTTGCGCTTGAGCATGCTGATGTGGTCGACGAACAGCGTGCCCTCGAGGTGGTCCATCTCGTGCTGCAGGCAGGTGGCGAGCGTGCCATCGGCCTCGATCTCGCGGATCTCGTTGTCGTAGTCGAGGTAGCGCACCCGCACCCGGGCCGGCCGTTCGACTTCGGCGAAATGCTCGGGCAGCGACAGGCAGCCCTCCTCCTGCACTGCCCGCTCGTCGGACGCCCAGACGACCTCCGGGTTGGCGAACTTCATCGGCCGGGGCTTCTCGTCCCGCCCGGCGACGTCGAGGACGATGACGCGCAGCGCTTCGCCCACCTGCGGGGCGGCGAGGCCGATGCCCGGCGCCGCGTACATGGTCTCCAGCATGTCGTCCATGAGGCGGCGGACGATGTCGTCGACGCGCGCGACCGCCTTCGCCTTCACCTTGAGGCGCGGGTCGGGGGCGATGATGATTTGGCGTTTGGCCATGACCTTTAGGTAAGGCCCACTGCCCTTGGCGTCAAGCGCGGGGGCGAAGGCAAGGGCGGCACGGCTGGCTCCCCCTACCCCTCGTCATGCCCCGGCTTGTCCGGGGCATCCATGGATACCCCGCATGAAGCGGGGTATGACGAAGAAGGAAATGGGGAGGCGGCGGCAAGGGCGGGGGGGCACCCCCATACCCGCAATCCGTGCATGGCTTTGTTCGCGTTTCGTGCTAGCGTGGCGGCCGTCATGGAAACCGGGCTTCTCATCGCCGTCCTCGCCGTCGTCGGCCTCGCCGCCCTCGGCGTCTTCGTGCTCGTCTTCCGGGGCGAGCGCGCCGGCGGCCGGCTGGACGAGGTGGTCGCCGGCACCCTCTCGGCGCAGCAACAGATGGCCGAGCGCCTCGCCGCCCAGGAGCGGGGCTTGCGCGAGCTGCTGGAGGCGCGCCTCGCCGCCATGCAGAAGCACATGGCGGACGGCATGCTGAAATCCACCGACCGCACCGTCGCCACCATGACCGACATCCAGAAGCGCCTCGCCGTCATCGACGAGGCGCAGAAGAACATCTCCCAGCTCTCGACCCAGATGGTGGGGCTGCAGGACATCCTCTCCAACAAGCAGGCGCGCGGCGCCTTCGGCGAGGTGCAGTTGCAGGACATCGTCACCGCCGTGCTGCCGCCCTCGGCCTTCGAGTTCCAGGCCGTCCTGTCCAACGGCCGGCGGGCCGACTGCCTGCTCAAGCTGCCCAACCCGCCGGGCAGCATCGTCATCGATTCGAAGTTCCCGCTCGAATCCTTCCAGGCGCTGGCCAATGCCCCCGACGACGCGGCGAAGAAGGTCGCGGGGCGCGCCTTCGTGACCGACGTGATGAAGCACGTCACCGACATTTCGCAGAAGTACATCCTCCCCGGCGAGACGGCGGAATCGGCGCTGATGTTCCTGCCGTCGGAGGCGGTGTACGCCGAGCTCCACGCCAATTTCCGCGAGGCGGTGGAGAAGAGCTACCGCGCGCGGGTGTGGATCGTCTCCCCCACCACGCTGTGGGCGACGCTGAACACGGTGCGCGCGGTGCTCAAGGACGTGCGCATGCGCGAACAGGCGCACGTGATCCAGAAGGAGGTGGGCATCCTGGCCGAGGACGTGAAGCGGCTGGACGAGCGCGTCGCCAGCCTCAAGCGCCACTTCGTCCAGGCCGAGGGCGACATCCACCAGATCGAGACCTCGGCCGGGAAGATCACCTCGCGCACCGACCGCATCGGCGCGATCGAGATGGAGGACGGCGACGCCGCCCTGCCCTCACCGGCGCCGGGGGAGAAGGTGAAGCTGGTGCAGGGGGGTGGGGAGTAAACGGAGAAATTTGGCGAACTAACTAATGGCTAACTTTTGAATCAACGCGGCTCTAACTGCATCTAATTCGTCTGCATTGGTTTTGCTCGAAAGAGAAGTCCGACGTTTCTTGTTCAGAAAGTAAGATATCCGCTCCGCATTTGCCCCACTCGGATGCGGGAGTCCCGACAACACATCGCTTTCCTTAATTTTTCCAGAACGAACGTAGTCTGTGAGAACGTCAGCGACAGCCCGACCGAGTGGAATAATTATCTTCCCACTCAGATTCGGCATTTCACTACCAAACCACGATTCAACTTGAGCCTTAAGGAAGGGGCATCGCCCAACAACCGGCGATCCACTGTAGTTATTCTCACCAAGAAAAATTGGATACCGGAGTATCGACGTAAAATGTGCCAGTCCAGTATTTGCTGAGAAAAGGGAAGCGCAAGATTCAATCCCCAACCGCTTATGGACGCCGATGAAGTCCAACATCGCGATCAAATTATGGCGCATTGGCCCGCCAAAACTTGCAAAGTTCTTCGCTGATTGGAGAGCGCTTTCAATTGTGTTGCCAGCGAGAATTTTTTCTTTGAACTCATTGATTGCCATTTGCATTTGCACACGGCCAGGTGTTAGCCCCACAAATGCAATTACAGAGTGCGGATTGCAATAATCAAATGGCGCATAAACCGTCCGCATTCTGCCCCTTTCCGCAATAATTAACTCATACGAGCCCGCGTTTCCTGTAGCCCCCTTCGTGATCAATTTAAGAAATTTCTCTTGCAGGGATTCCGGCGAAGGCAAATCCCAGTCAGTCATATGTTTGCAGCCTCAAAGGTATGTCCTTAGCCAGTTCACGAAGATATTCACAACGGCAATCCCGACCGCGCCAAAGAAATAGTAAGCGAAGACCTCAAGACCGAATTCGCGGCTCAAATCGAGATATGCCCTAAAAGGCGTTTCTGGCGACACGGTGTTATTGCTGTTTCGCCACTGGTGGATTGAAAACTTCGCCCCATCATCAAATGAATCGCATAGTGCTAAATATTTTTTCCAAACCTTCGGTTCCAATAGGCGAGAATAATGTAAGGCTGGGCTAACGTGCTTGGGAACATAATGTGCCGGGGCAACGAGAAACAAGAAAAGCTTTTCGATCGGAGCGAGATTGTCAGCTTCTAATTTTCCATTGCCTAACAAAATTGATTCCCGAATATCGGCAATCCTGAAGTCAACAATCGCACCGCGTTTTGCGAACCCCCACCCTTTGGAACTCCAAATCCTCCTGGGTCTTCGCACTTGAAATCGGAATCGCACGTAGAAGGTCTCGTCGGCTTTCGCCGGGGCCTTCAGTTCTACCGTCCACGTTGAGAAATCGACATCCTTAGCGGTTTCCGCTTCTGCACAGGATGCATCGGTAGAAACCCCTATCACTCGGTCTTTGACAGTGTTGGTCCCGGTTGGGCTGATATATTCAATTTGATCGCCAGAAATCTTTGTGGGGCGGCCAAAAATTAGGGCTCCCAATTTTGGATCAAGAACAACGTCGGACAGATCGATCAAATCTCCGGTTTCTGTATCAAAAGGCAGCGCAACGCGAAATCTCCGCACTTCTCCCTTCGGTCGAATGCGAAGCCCCACATCAAAGAGGAAAATTTTCCGAAAGGCATGAGTCCACGGCTGCAATAGAACCCAGAACGAAAGATGACATGCTTCTACAGTGAATGTGGTTGCAGCCCCACGATTGCAGACAGCGAAATAGCCCATTTCAGTTCAGAGTAAGCGAATATATCGCTTCATCCCGACCATGACCGTAATGATCGAAAAGAAGAGTTTCGTGCCTGAAACCATGTTTGACTAAAAACAGCCCCGTATGACGAATGCGACTCTTAGGTACTGTTATAGTGATGGATTCAAGCTCATATTGGAGCCAACGTTTGCGATGGCGCTCGATCAATTTGGCGCCTAAGCCCAAACCAACCATTTGAGGCTCGATAAATAGAGTAGATATTTTTGAGCGCCGGCGGCCCTTGGGTGTTTCTAAGAGCACCCCACGGACCCAACCACCCTGAGAGACCACCGAGCAATACGCCCGCTCGCGATCAACGTCTTCTAGCCGGTTTTCTAGCCACTCAGCGGCGCCAGGATAGAGGTCAGGCAAAAAATAAAGCATCCGCCTAATCTGCGGCCGATCATATCGATGATATTCTCTGACATACGTGAGAGATTGTCGCATTGATCGCTCTTTAGCCGAGACAGCAAGTTTTTAATTGTAACATCTCGATACTAAATATCGACTTCGTTGTTGTTGAGAGAAGAATAAGAAACAGTTAAAGGACACCAACATTTTGTTAAAATAGCAAACATATACGTACATATAATAGCAAATCTCTTACACACCAGCCGAGCAGTAGATTTTCAGCCTTTAAAACAACTCCTCCGGGAACACCAGCACCGTCTTCTGCTTCAGCACGGCGCGGGTGACGACGAAGCGGGGGCCGTCCACGCGGCGGACGGCGTAGCCGCGGTCCTGCATCAGGCCGGTGAAGCGCTGCAGCGAATAGATGCCGAAGGCGTGCATCGGCACCACCATCTTCGGCCCGACCTTGCCGACGGCGTTGGCCATGTCCTCGTGCGGCAGGGTCATGGAGCCGTCCACCGGCACCATGGCGACGTCGATCTGCCCCATGCGGCCGAGGCGGTCGGCGTCGAGGTCGTGGTGCAGGTGGCCGAAATGGGCGAGGCAGAGGTCGCCCACCTCGAAGATGAAGATGGAATTGCCGGCGTATTCGGTGCCGCCGCTGTAGTCGCGGATGTCGGTGGCGACGTTGCGCACGCGCAGGTCGCGCAGCATGAGGTTGTGGCGGGGGTAGCCCGTCTCCGGCGTCGCCCAGCCGCGCAGGATGTGCTTCACCCCCGGCTCGACGAAGTCGGTGTAGTGGCTGGAATGGGCGTGGTTCATGGTCACGATGTCGGGCGCGAAGGGGGCGCGGTTGACGCCGTTGTAGTCGGTGACGGTGGTGACGTTCTGCGGCGTGCGGATGAGGAAGCTCGAATGGCCGAGGAAGCTGAGCTCCACCGTGTCGCGGGACAGCAGCGTCGGGATCGGCGGAGCCGCCTGGGCGGACTGCAAGGAAACGCGGGCGAAGGGAAATGTGCTCGGGGTGTTGATGGGCGCGCGGGCGAATAGGGTGCCGCTTCCCGGTGCCTGGACGAGCGGGAAGCAGTTGGCTGCGGCCCGGGCCTCCCCCGCTCCCGTCACCGCCGCGAGCGCGCCCGCCATCAGCGCAACAAATGCACGGAACGTCAGGCGGAAGCGGCGACGGGGTTTCATCGGGCGATCCTCGCCCCCTTTCGCGGCAACAGTGTGACCGTCAGGCCTCGCGCCACGGGCTGCCCTGGAGCATGCAGCGGTGCATGATCCGGCGCTGGCCGTGGTAGTCGTTGAGCGCGTAGTGGTTGGCGCTGCGGTTGTCCCAGAAGGCGAGCGAGCCCGGCGCCCAGGTGAAGCGGCAGGTGTTCTCCGGCCGGTACGCATGGGCGAGGAGGGTGTCGAGCAGCGCGCGGCTCTCGTCATCGCGCCAGCCGTCGATGCGCGCGGTGTAGTTGGCGTTGATGAACAGCACCTTGCGCCCGGTGTCCGGGTGGCGCGCGACGAGGGGGTGCGAATGCTCGCGGTGGGCGAGCCCGGCGAAGTGCTGCATCAGCTTGGCGTCGGGGGCACGCTCGGAACGCTTGTCGGAATACGCCGCGTTCTTCTTCGAATGGACGACGCGCAGAGTCTCGAGCGTCGCCTTCATGCCGTCCGACAGCGAGTCCCAGGCGGTCGCCATGTTGGCGAACAGGGTGTCGCCGCCGCTTTCCGGCAGCTCGCGGGCGTAGAGGACGGAGCCCAGCGGCGGCACGGGATCGAAGCTGTGGTCGGCATGCCACTGGCCGCCGACGTTGCGGGTTTCGTCGGGCTCCTTGGCGACGATGCCGACCTCGGGGAAGCCGGGCACGGTGTCGAGGAACTCGACCGGCACCACCGTGCCGAAGCGCCGCGCGAAGGCGAGCTGGTGCTCGGGGCCGATGTCCTGGTCGCGGAAGGTGATGACGCCGCGGTCGTTGAGCGCCCGGCGGATCTCGACGTACTGCGCGTCGGTCAGCGGCTGGCGCAGGTCGATGCCGAGAATCTCCATCCCGGCGTTGGCCGACATCGGCCGCATGCGGACCACTGTGTTTGAAAGGGGCGCGTCCGCCGCCGCGTCGGGCTTCGGCGTGGCGTTGCCCGCACCCGTGTTCTGCCGCGTTTCCGCCAGGCTCATGACCGTGTCTCCCTGATGCTGTGGAGCCAGTGTATCGCCGGGACGGCAATGGCGCAAACGGCCGGGCCACACCCCTGCCTCACCCCTGTTCCGTCATGCCCCGCTGAATGCTCCTATTCCGTCATGCCCCGCTGAATGCTCCTATTCCGTCATGCCCCGCTTTATGCGGGGCATCCATGGATCGCCCGGATAATCCCCCGATCAAGTCGGGGGAGGGCGATGACGAATGAGAGAGAGCAGGCCCGCTATTCCCCGTCATGCCCCGCTGAATGCTCCTATTCCGTCATGCCCCGCTTCATGCGGGGCATCCGCGTTCAGATCAGCGAATCGTACAGATCGTTCCACTCGGGATTCCCGGCAACGATCAGGTTGATCTTCCACTGGCGCGGCCAGTGCTTGATGCGCTTCTCCCGCCGGATGGCCTCGCGGATGTCGTCATGCCGTTCGGCATAGACGAGCCGCTTCAGTCCGTGCCTTAGAGTAAAACCCTCGACCATCCCGTTCCGGTGTTCATGCGCCCGGCGCGCGATATCCGCGGTGACGCCGACGTAGAGCATCCCGTTCGGCTTGTTGGTCATGACGTAAACCCAGCCGCCAGCCATGACGCACCTCTCGTCATACCCCGCTTTATGCGGGGTATCCATGGATGGCCCGGATAAACCGGGCCATGACGGATTGATGGGGCATGCAGCGGCCACGCGGCAACTTTCAGGCCGTCACGCGCTCCCCGGCGGATGCAGCCACGGGCCGAGGACGACGCAGCGCTGCATCACCCTTGTCTCGCCGGGATAGTCGTCGAGCGCGTAGTGCAGCACGGCGCGGTTGTCCCACATGGCGAGGGAGCCGTCCTCCCAGCGGAAGCGGCAGATGTTCTCGGGCCGCGTGGCGCGGGCGCAGAGATGCTGGATCAGCGGCTGGCTTTCGGCGCGGGTCCAGCCCTCGAAGCGGTCGGTGTAGATGGGATTGAGGTAGAGGATTTCCTGCCCGCTTTCCGGGTGGCGGCCGATGACCGGGTGGGTGGCCTCGATGCCGGCGTATTTCTCCGCGTAATGGGCGAGCTCGTCGGCCGTCACGCCCCATTGCGCACGGCCGTCGATGCCGTGGTAGTTGAGGCGCACGTGCACGGCGCGCAGGCCCCGCAGCATGTCTCGCAGCCCGTCGGACAGGGCGGCGCAGGCCGCGCCCATGTGGGCGAACATGGTGTCGCCGCCGCGGGTCGGCAGTTGCTTCGCGTAGAGGACGGAGCCCAAGGGCGGGTCCGGCAGGAAGCACTGGTCGGTGTGCCAGAAGCCGCCGGTGTTGCGCCCGTCGGTGGGCTCGCGCCGGATGACGGCGAGCTCGGGATGGCCGTCCACCTGGCCCATGGACGTCGGGTGGCTGCGCACCTCGACCGTGCCGAAGGCGCGGGCGAAGGCGAGCTGGTGCTCCGGCTCCAGCGCCTGATCGCGGAAGAAGACGACGCCCCAGGCATTGAGCGCGGCGCGGATGTCGGCGGCATCGGCGTCGGATAGCGGCGCGCGCAGATCGACGCCCGAAATCTCCACCCCGGTGGTGGCCGACAGCGGCTTGAGGGCGAGGCCGGTGTTTTTCATGGGCGTGCGCTTCTCTCTTCCAAGGCAATGGATGCCCCGGACAAGCCGGGGCATGACGCAATGAAGGGTAACGATACTCTATCCGTCATGCCCCGCGAAGGCGGGGCATCCATGTGATCGTCCCTCACCGCGACCACTTGGTCTTGACCTTCTCGACCGGCTGACCCTCGACCAGGATATCGTCCACCCGTTCGTTGAAGAAGCAGATGAGGTCCTTGATACGCGGGTTCTCGGCGATCGGGTCGGGGTAGCTCCAGGCCATGTCCTCGTGCAGGGTGCCGCCCACGCGCGCGTGGAAATAGACCGCGTCGCCCTTGTAGGGGCAGGAGGAACGCGTCGGCGACGGTTCCAGCATCTCCATGCGCACGTCGGCGCGCGGGAGGTAGAAGCGGGTCTGGTGGCCGGTCTCGAACAGGAAGCGGGAGCCGGTCGAACGCGCCACTTCCTCGCCGCCGAGCATCACCCGCACCTCGCGGTGGCTCAGGCAGGTATCGACGCGCTTTTTGGGGTCGCGGGCGTGGACGAAGACTTCCTCGTCCTCCTCCAGCCACTTGTCCATGAGCTTCCAGTAGAACGCGATGTGGCCCTTGAAGTACGGCACCTGGGGGTACGGCTCGGCATAGGTCCAGGCGGCGTTCTCGGCCGTCCTGCCGCCGGCGGAGATGGTGAAGTAGCTGGCGTGCCCCTTCCACGGGCAATGGCTGTGATGGTCGGTGGGCGTCAGGCGGTCGATGCGCACGTCGTCGACGGGGAAGTAATAGACCGGCACGTGGTTGGGCTCGCGCAGCAGGCGCATGCGGGTCGAATCGGCGATGGTCTCGCCGCCGAAGACGACGCGCACCCGCCGCGGCGAGGCGATGAACTCCATGCCGAAGTTGGGGTCCTTCTCGACCCAGTTGTTGCGATAGACCTTGGGGGCGGCCGTGTCGGACATGGGGGTCTCCTTCGCGTTCCGTGAGGGCGCATTCGGTGCGGGCGCATTCAAATTTTGCCGCATTGTCCCAAAGAGCGGCGGCGGTGGCGAGTCCCGATGCGGGGCGGCACCGGCCGAATATCCCCTTACACGACGGGACACAAGTGCGTGAGGGGCCGTCCGCCGGGCCCGGCGGCGTGCTAGCCTCTCCTCGGAAGCGCGTTTCTCAAAGGTTGCGCCAACTCATGGATCCGTCATCGCCCTCCCCCGACGCGATCGGAGGATCATCCGGGCGATCCACCTTCCTCCGCCCGCCGAAGCGGGCTTCGCGAAGGCGGGTGGATGCCCCGGACTGCGCCGGGGCATGACGCTCCGGGAACGAACAGGAGGCATCCCATGCCGCGCCTACGCCGAAACGGTCTCGCCGCCCTCGCCGGTCTCGCGCTCGGTCTCTTCGCGCTTGCCGCCCCGGCGCCCGCCCAGATGGCCGAGGTGCCCGAACCCAAGGCCGGGGAAGCCGTCGCCATCTTCGCCGGCGGCTGCTTCTGGTGCGTCGAGGCGGACTTCGACCACGTCAAGGGCGTCACCGGCACGACGTCCGGCTACATCGGCGGCAAGGTGGAGAAGCCGACCTACGACCAGGTCACCGCCGGCGACACCGGGCACCGCGAGGCGGTGCGCATCACCTTCGATCCGTCGAAGGTCACGTTCGCGAAGCTCCTCGACGTGTTCTGGCACAGCGTCGATCCCACCGATGCCAACGGGCAGTTCTGCGACCGGGGCTTCAGCTACACCACTGCGATCTATGCGACGACGGGCGCGCAACGGACGCTGGCGCAGTTCTCCAAGGACGCGATCGAGCGTTCGGGCGCGCTGCCCAAGCCGATCGCGACGGAGATCGTCAAGGCGCCGACCTTCTGGCCGGCGGAGGAATACCACCAGGACTACTACCGGAAGAATCCCGTCCGCTACCGCTTCTACCGCTGGAACTGCGGCCGCGACGCCCGGCTCAAGGAGCTGTGGGGCGAGGCCGCCATGCGCGGCACTGAGAAGGCAAAGGAAGAGTAGCGCCCTCCCTTCCCGGTTTGGCCCGTCGATGGATGCCCCGGACGTGAACTTGTCCTTGGGCGGCGCTGCGCGCGGGCGCGCGGGCCGGGGCATGACGAACTAACCGAAACATTCTCCCCTTTCCGTCATGCCCCGCTTCATGCGGGGCATCCATGCGTTCGACGACGCAATCCGGAAACATGGATCGCCCGGACACGCCGGGCGATGACGAATTAGCAGAGGTTAGCCGGCGGAGCGCGCAGGGCTCGATACCGCGTTGCGCGCGGCGGTGAGCTTGTCCAGCGTCAGGTCCGGGTCGAACTGCATGGCGGCGAGGCGGGCGTAGAGCTCGCAGCGGTCCATCAGCTCGCCGTGGTTGCCGGTGGCGATGATGCGCCCGTTCTCCATCACCGCGATGCGGTCGGCGTTGACCACGGTGGCGAGGCGGTGGGCGATGATCAGGGTCGTGCGCCCGGCCATCAGGCGTTCGAGCGCCGACTGCACCAGGCGCTCGTTCTCGGCATCGAGCGCGCTCGTCGCCTCGTCGAGCAGCAGCAGCGACGGGTTGCGCAGGATGGCGCGGGCGATGGCGATGCGCTGGCGCTGCCCGCCCGACAGCCGCACGCCGCGTTCGCCCATGAAGCTGTCGAAGCCTTCGGGCAGGCGGTCGAGGAATTCCGTCGCCGCCGCCGCTTCCGCCGCGGCGCGCACGTCCTCGTCGCTCGCATCCGGACGGCCGTAGCGGATGTTTTCCCAGGCGTTGGCGGCGAAGATCACCGGTTCCTGCGGGACGATGCCGATGCGCCCGCGGGCGGCGACCGGATCGACCCGGCGCAGGTCCACCCCATCGAGGCGCACGGAGCCGGTGCCGGGGTCGTAGAAGCGCAGCGCCAGCTGGAACACCGTGGTCTTGCCCGCGCCGGACGGGCCGACCAGGGCCACGGTCTCCCCCGGCTGGACGTCGAGGGAAAATTCCGTCAGCGCCGAGCGGTCGGGCCGTGACGGGTAGTGGAAGGTGACGCGATCGAATTGCAGCGTGCCGACCGGCGGCTCCGGCAGGGCCGCCGGGTCGGCCGGCGCGGTGATCTCGGGCTCGAGCGCCATGATCTCCAGCAGGCGCTCGGTCGCGCCGGCGGCGCGCTGGACGTCGCCATAGACCTCCGACAGCCCGCGGGCCGAGCGCGCCATGATCAGGGCGTAGAAGATGAAGGCCGACATCTCGCCCGCCGTCACCTGCCCCGCCAGAACCTTGTGGCCACCGTACCAGATCATCACGCCGACGGCGCCGAACATCAGGATGATGACGCAAAAGTTGAGCTGCGCCCGCGCCCGCACCCGGTCCATGGCGGTCTTGAACGCGTCCTCGGCGTGGGCCGCGTAGGATTTGCGGTCGAGGGTCTCGTGGCTGAAGGACTGCACGGTGCGGACGTTGTTGAGCGATTCCTCGGCGAAGGCGCCGGTGTCGGCGATGCGGTCCTGGGCGAGGCGCGACAGCCGCCGCACGCGCTTGCCGAAGACGACGATGGGCACCACCACCACCGGCACGATCAGGAAGATCGGCCCGGTGAGCGCGAGGCTCGTCCACATCAGCATGACGATGCCGCCCGACAGCATGAAGAAATGGCGCAGCGCCAGCGAGATGGAGGAGCCGACCATCGACTGCAGCACGGTCGTGTCGGTGGTCAGGCGCGACAGGATCTCGCCGATCTTGGTGGTCTCGAAGAACGAGACCGACAGGCCGACGACATGGTCGAAGACGACACGGCGGAGGTCCGTCGCCACCCGTTCGCCGATCCAGGAGATGAGATAGAAGCGCGTGTAGGTCGCCACCGCCATGATGACGACGATGACCAGCAGGATCGCCAGCGCCTGGTCGAGCAGGGCCGGGTTGGCGCGGGCGAAGCCTTCGTCCACCAGGTACTTGAGGCCGAGGCCGAGGGCCAGCACCGCCGCCGCGCCGATGCCGAGGGAGACCAGGAAGCCGGCGATCTGTAGCCGGTAGGGGCGCAGGTAGGGGAATAGGCCGCGCAGCACGCGCAGGCTGCGCTTGCCTTCGCGGTGCATGGTCTGGGTGCGCGTGGAACCGGCGCCGTAGCCGTGGCCGCTCAGTCCGTCGAGGCCGAAACTCATGTCGTCGCGTTTCCCTTGGGTATTCTTGTGTGCGGCTCTGCGGGCCGGTTTTCGGCAGTTTACACCCGATATCGGGGCGGGGGCAGGTTTTCGGGCCCTCGATCAGGCTCGTCCGGCAGCGTTAAGCCTCGGTCAACACGCGGCAGATGCCGTCGGTCAACGCCGCGAGGTCGTCCTTGCCGATGACGAAGGCGGGCGTCAGGTAGACGATGCGGCCGAACGGGCGGACCCACAGGCCGCATTCGACGAAGGCGGCGCGCAGCCGATACAGGCGGTCGAGCGGCAAATCGTCGAGTTCGACCACGCCGATGGCACCGCGAACGCGCACGTCGACCACGCCGGGACGTGTCCTCGCGGGGGCCAGGCCGTCGCGCAGGGCCGCCTCGATGGCGCGCACCCCTGCTGCGCGGGGTTCGCTCTCGAACAGGTCGAGGGAGGCATTGGCGGCGGCGCAAGCGAGTGGGTTGGCCATGAAGGTCGGCCCGTGCATGAAGGCCGTTGCCAGGTCGTCGCCGAGGAAGGCGTCGAAGACGTGCGGCTGCGCCACCGTCGCGCCCATGCCCAGCGCGCCGCCGGTGAGCCCCTTGCCGAGGCACAGGATATCGGGCACGACGCCAGCCTCGGCGCAGGCAAACAGCGGCCCGGTGCGGTGGAAGCCGGTGAAGATCTCGTCGGCGATGACGGGGAGGTCCCGCGCCTGCGCCTCCTCGACCACGGCACGGACGGTTTCGCCGTCGTGGAAGAGCATGCCGCCGGCGCCCTGCACCGACGGCTCGAAGATGACGCCCGCGAGACTGCCGCGGTGGGCGTCGAGCATCGCGGCGTAATCGGCGCATCCCAACTCGCCGCGGGGCAGGTCGAGGCGGAGCTGGTCCGGCAGGGCACCCACGAAGGCGGCGGCGAAGCCCGCGTCGTCGGACACGCTCATCGCCGCCATGGTGTCGCCGTGGTAGGCGCCACGGAAGCAGACGAACTTCGTCCGCCCCTTCACCCCCCGGTTGACCCAGTACTGCAGCGCCATCTTGAGCGCCACCTCGACCGCGGTAGAGCCCGAATCGGAGAAGAACACGCGGCCCGCTCCCCCCGGCGCCAATGCCGCGAGACGGTCCGCGAGGCGCAGCGCCCCGTCGTGTACCAGCCCGCCGAACATGACGTGGGGCATGGCGCGGGCCTGTTCCTCGATCGCCGTCACGATGTGCGGATGATTGTAGCCGTGGCAGGCCGTCCACCATGAGGCCACCCCGTCGATCAGCTCGCGCCCGTCGGCGAGGTGCAGGCGCACCCCGGACGTCCCCGCCACCATCACCGGCGGCGGCTCGACGCCCATCTGGGTATAGGGCAGCCAGATATGGGACAGTCCCGCCTGCGCGGCCGGAGCCTGCGTCGCCGAAGCTTCCGCGAGGCGAGCCGCTTCGGCGTGGCGAAGGCCCGCCGGCGGCCCGCCCGGCGGGCTGGTCACGCCGGCGCGCTCCCGTCGCCCATGGGCCGGAGGCCGAGACGGGCGAACAGCTCCCGGTCCTCGCGCGCCTCGGGGTTGGGCGTGGTCAGGAGCTTCTCGCCATAGAAGATGGAATTGGCGCCGGCAAGGAAGGCGAGCGCCTGGGTTGCGGCGTCCAGCGTCAAACGACCG
This sequence comes from Alphaproteobacteria bacterium, assembly GCA_009380075.1. Classification (GTDB taxonomy): domain Bacteria; phylum Pseudomonadota; class Alphaproteobacteria; order SMXQ01; family SMXQ01; genus WHSO01. The sequence goes on from WHSO01000070.1 coordinate 16,773, forward strand.
GCGGCAAAACGCACCACCGACGCCGGCATCATGACCCGCGCCGCGGCAATGATGCGGACGAAATCGATCGGATCGATGGGTGCATTGTCGGCATAGGGCGTGCCTTCGATGGCGACCAGCATGTTCACCGGCACCGATTCAGGGTGGGGATCGAGGTTGGCCAGCGTCACCAGCAGCGAGGCGCGGTCCGCCTCTCCCTCGCCGAGGCCGAGGATCCCGCCGCAGCACACCTTCATCCCGGCGTCGCGCACGCAGGCCAGGGTGTCGAGGCGGTCGCGGTACGTCCGGGTGGTGATGACCTCGCCGTAGTATTCCTCCGAGGTGTCGAGGTTGTGGTTGTAGTAATCGAGCCCCGCGTCCTTCAGGCGCGCGGCCTGGGGCGCGCTCAGCATGCCCAGCGTGGCGCAGGTCTCGAGACCAAGGGCCTTGACCTCGGCCACCATGGCGCAGACAGCGTCGAGCTCATGGTCCCTGGGGCTACGCCAGGCGGCGCCCATGCAGAAGCGCTGCGCCCCGGCGGCCCGAGCTTCGCGGGCCTTGGCCACCACCGCGGCGGTGTCCATCAGCTTCTTCGCCTTGAATTCGGTGTCGTAGCGCGCCGACTGGGCGCAGTACTTGCAGTCCTCCGGGCAGCCGCCGTCCTTTATGTTGAGCAGCGTCGAGAGCTGCACCTCGTTGGCATCGAAGTAGCGCCGGTGCAGGATCTGGGCACGGAAGACGAGGTCGTTGAACGGCAGGGCCAGCAGCGCCTCCGCCGCGGCCCGGGTCCAGTCGTGGCGGATGTCGGGATGGGCATCCGGGGACGGCAGGTTTCCGGCGGCGGGCGCGGGATCGGTGAGGCGTATGGCCATCGGAATCCTGTGTGGAGCGGCGTTCTCCGCACCCTAGTCAAAACCACCCGCACGCGCAATCCGCAGGGTTATCCACAGGACTGCGCGGTGCACCACGGAAAAATTGCAGCTTATCCACAGGCCTATTTGATCAATTTTGTCATGTCGTTGTCGCCGAGACGTCACCCTTGGCCGCATCAATTGTAATCTGCACAAGTTTTGTTCGGTGTAATCTGGGGAATAATCGGCGCGCCCCGCTGCCTCCCGCGGGACGGCGGTCACCGATTCGGCTAGCATGACGCCATGAGCCGGAACCTC
>WHSO01000150.1 GCA_009380075.1 Alphaproteobacteria bacterium
CCCGCTCATCATCATCGGCGAGCGACCGACGATCTCCCCCGTCTCGCCCCGCGGCACGGCGCGCCCGAACTCGTCCACGATGCGGACCTCGCAGCCAGGCGCCGGCCGGCCCACGGTGCCATCCTTATCGGGTTCGGCCTCATGGTCGAGGATACATGTACATCCGCCCTCGGTCAGGCCGTAGATCTCCAGTAGTTTTCCCGGCCATTCCCGGCTCGCGCGCCGTCGAGTTTCCGCATCCATCGGCGCGCCCGTCGACTGTTTCACGCGGAAGGCCGAAAGCTCGCGGGCGGTGAATTCAGGGACTGCGAGAATCCGCCGGTACTGTACGGGCACCAGCATCGTGTGCGTGGCGCGCAGCCGCTCCGCGAGGTCGAGGTAGCAGGCCGCGTCGAACCCGGTCATCAGGACTACACAGCCGCCGTGGGCAAGTGTCGCCAGCAGCGGCATAAGCGTCGTATTGGAGCAGAGCGGCGTCGCCAGCAGCATCACCGCGTCCGGGCCAAGGCCGAACGCGCGACGCGTGCTCTGCCTGAACCGCATCATATGCGGCTGAACGATGCCCTTGGGCCGGCCGGTCGTGCCGGAACTGTAGATGATGTTGAAAGCCGCCTCGGGCGCCGCCTCCACCGCGGCCTCGAGCGGCCTGGTCGTCGGCGCCGATCCAAGCCGCATAGATGCCGTCCCGGGCGCCGCGCCCAGTGCGGCCTCTCCCGCCTCGTCGAACAGCACGAGATCAGGCGCGCAATCCGCAAGCATGCCGGAAAGCACCCCGGGCCGCGCGGACAGCGGCAGCGGGACAGCGCAGCGCCCGGCGGCCACGATGGCGAGATAGGAGACAACGTGATCGAGCGAGTTGGCGCCGAGGATTGCCACCCGCCCGCCGCGCTCGGCCACCGCGTCGCGAACCATCCCGCCATATGCGAGAACCCGCTCGGCGAGGTCCAGCCACGTCAGCCGGCCCTCGCCGACAATCAGCGCAGGCGCGTTTGGCTGCCTCGTGGCATGGTCGAGAATGGCATGCAGCAAGGCACCTTCGTTCGGGCTGCGCGACCGTTCACGCATCGGCTATCACCAGGATGCTGCGCGCTGCCACGGCCGGCTTGTCGCTTCCCTCGACCTCGATCGTGGAGTCCAGAAAGACCTGGGTTCCCAACCGGTGCTGCTGCGCCGAGACGAGACGCTGATGCAGGCGCACCCGCGCGCCCTCGGAGACCTGGGCCGTGAACCGGACACGATCGTAGCCGTAGTTCAACCCCATGCCGCGCTGCGAAATCTGGAAGAGCTGCCGCTGGAGCGCCGGGACCAGCGAAAGGAGGAAAAGCCCATGCACGATGGTGCGTCCTCCGGCGAGCTCCCGCGCCGCCCGCTCCGTGTCCACGTGGATCCAATGGTCGTCGCCCGTCAGCGCGGCGAACTCGGCGATCTTGCCTTGCGTGACCTCCACCCAGTCCGTGACGCCGAGATCGTGGCCCGCGTGGGCTGTGAGATCGGAGGGGCGCTCCACCTTCAGCACGGCACGGTCTCCGCCAGCTCGGCATCGATCGCCAGGACGACCTTCCCGATCTGCTCGTTCGCGTCGAGGATGCGATGCGCCCCAGCAACGTCGGCGAAGGGGAGCACCGCATGCAGGCGTGTCACGATCTCGCCGCGCTCCAGAAGCGGCCAGACCTGTGCCACGAGATTGCGCGCGATCATTCCCTTGTACGAGGCCGAGCGGGGCCTCAGCGTCGAGCCGCAGAGGGTTTGCCGGCGCCGGACAAGCTGCCGCAGGTTGACCTTGGCCGCCGCACCCAGGTGGCTGGCGATGAGGACCAGGCGGCCGTCAAAGGCCAGCAGGTCGAGTTGCCGCTGGGTGTAGGGCCCCGCCTGCGCATCGAGGATCACATCCAGCCCGCGGCCGCCGGTCAGATCGTGCAGGGCCTCGTCCCACGGGCCGCGATAGTCGAGGGCATGGGCGGCGCCAAGATCGCGACAGACCTGGCGTTTCTCCTCTGTCCCCGCGGTGGCATACACGGTCGCGTTGCGCAGCTTGCGGGCAATCTGGATC
>WHSO01000055.1 GCA_009380075.1 Alphaproteobacteria bacterium
ACGGGAACACAGGCGCATGAACTGGCTCAAGAATTTCGTCCGGCCCAAGATTCGTGCCTTGGTGCGCAAGGACAATGTGCCCGACAACCTGTGGCACAAGTGCCCGTCCTGCGAACAGATGATCTTCCACCGCGAGCTGACGGCGAATCTCTACGTCTGCACCCATTGCAACCACCACATGCGGGTATCGGCCAAGGACCGGCTCGACATGGTGTTCGATCCCGACAGCCACCAGCTCGTCGAGCTGCCTGAAACGATCGACGACCCGCTGCGCTTCCGCGACAAGAAGCGCTATTCGGACCGGCTCAAGGAAACCCGCGGCAAGATCAAGGCCACGGACGCCATCCTTGTCGCCCATGGCAAGATCGGTGGCGTGCCAGCCGTGGTGGCGGCGTTCGACTTCCGCTTCATGGGCGGCTCCATGGGGGTCGCCGTGGGCGAGGGCATCGTCACCGCGGCACGTCTTGCGGTGCTGCAGGAGGCGCCGCTGATCGTCTTCCCGTCGTCCGGCGGGGCACGCATGCAGGAAGGCATCCTGTCGCTGATGCAGATGCCGCGCACGACGGTGGCGGTCGAAGAGCTTCGCGACGCGGGCCTGCCCTACATCGTGGTGCTGACCGACCCGACCACCGGCGGCGTGTCGGCGTCGTTCGCCATGCTGGGCGATATCGCCATCGCCGAACCCGGCGCCATCATCGGCTTTGCCGGCACAAGGGTGATCGAGGACACCATCCACGAGACCCTGCCCGAGGGCTTCCAACGCGCGGAATACCTGCTCGAACACGGCATGATCGACATGGTGGTCCACCGCCGCGACATGCGTTCCATGCTGTCGCGCATCCTCGACCTTCTGCGCAACCCCACGCCCGCCGGCGACGTCGTGATGCTGCCCGACGGCGGCACCCGGCCGGCGACCACGGCCCTGCCCGGCGCGAGGCCCAACCCTGGCCAGTGACCGTGTGCTGAAGCGCCTCGCCGCGCTTCACCCCAGGACGATCGACCTGTCGCTTGGCCGCATCGAGCGGCTGCTGGCCGCCCTTGGCCATCCCGAACGCGCCCTGCCGCCGGTCATCCATGTCGCCGGCACCAACGGCAAGGGGTCGGTGGTCGCCTACCTGCGCGCCATGTTCGAGGCGGCGGGTCTCAGGGCCCACGCCTATACCTCCCCCCATCTCGTGCGCTTCCACGAACGCATCCGCGTTGCCGGACGGCTGATCAGCGAGCGCACATTGGCGGACGTCCTGCGCACCTGCGAAGACGCCAACACCGGCGCCCCCATCACCTTCTTCGAGATCACGACCGCCGCCGCCTTCCTCGCCTTCTCCAGGGTGCCCGCCGAAGTGACACTGCTCGAGGTCGGTCTCGGCGGGCGGCTCGACGCCACCAACGTCATCGCGCGCCCGGCGGTGACGGTGATCACTCCCGTGTCCCTCGATCACCAGCATTTCCTTGGGCGTACCCTTGCGGCGATCGCCGCCGAAAAGGCGGGCATCCTCAAGCCCGGCGTGCCCGCGGTGATCGGCCCGCAGCACGCGGTGGCGGCGCGGGAAATCGCGGAAGCCGCGCGCAAGGCGCAGGCGCCGCTCATCGGTTACGGCGGGGATTTTCGCGCCCGGCGCACGGAGGACGGGCGCCTCGTGCTCATGGAAAAGGGCAAACGGAGCACGTGGCCGGCACCGGCCTTGCCCGGCGAGCACCAGTATGCCAACGCCGCCGTCGCCCTCGTCGCGGCGTGGGCCTTCGCTGATCCACGGCTCCACCCGGACGCGCTTGCCCGGGGCGTGGCCGGGGCCGAATGGCCGGCGCGGCTCCAGCGCCTGGGTGACGGCCGTCGAAGCCGTGCGCTGGCACGGCGCGGGTTCAAGGTCTGGCTCGACGGCGGCCACAACCCCCACGCCGGACGGGCGCTCGCCCGGACGCTGGCGCGATGGCGGGAGGTTGCGCCCCGCACGCCGGTCTACCTCGTCTGCGGCATGGTCCAGGGCAAAGACCCGCGCGGCTTCCTGGCGCCGCTGGCACGCCATGCGACGGCGGTCTGGACCGTGCCGGTGCCCGAGGAGCACGCCGGTATCCCTGCGGTCGAACTTGCCGGGATTGCCCGCACGCTGGGCCTTCCGGCAACCGCCATGGGAAGCATCGGGCAGGCCTTCGCCACGCTCGGCCGCCGGCGTCCCGGCCACGTCCTTGTGGCGGGCTCGCTCTACCTCGCCGGCGCGCTGCTGGCCGCCGAAGGCCCTACCGCCCGAATACGCTAGCCTTTCGGTCCCCACGCGAGACACCACGCGAGCAAAAAAGAAACGGCGCGACTGTTGTCGCGCCGTCTCTTGAGCTTGGTTGGACCGCCACAGCGGTCCCGGCAGCGAGCGTGGTTAGTCGCTCGACTTCTCCTGCTCGCCTTCACCGGAAGGCTGGCCGGAACCGGCCGCCGGCTCTTCCTGATAGATCACGCCGGACGCGAACGCAGGGGTCGAAAGCGCAAAAAGAACAGCGAGGACGGTCAGGATGGTCTTCGTCATTTCTCTCTCCAGAGAAAAGGTTGCGGCGGTTCTCCCGCCGCTCCCGGACGGCCACGAGCGGATCCGGATGACGATACTTTGCTCTTTCCATGCGGAGTGTCAAGAAAAAAGTAAGTACAAATCAGGCATTTTCACGATTATTCTTGAATAAAAATTCTAAACTCTTATATAAGACAAATATAGATTATGTAAATAGATACCATTATTTTGACAAACCCATGTCGAGATTGTGGCCCAGGGTTGGCAAACATGCGGCGGGCAGGCATCCGCGCCACAATTCAACCAAAATGAAAGGCCCCGCCGCACGGCAGGGCCCTTGACGGCCGAAGACCGGAAAACGGGATCAGAGGACGGAGCGCACCCACTCCATCAGCGAGCTCTTGGGAGCGGTGCCGACCTTGGTGCCCGCCACCTGGCCGTTCTTGAACAGGATCAGGGTCGGGATCCCGCGCACCCCGAATTTGGATGGGGTCTGGGGATTATGGTCGATGTTGACCTTGGCGATGGTGATCTGGCCTTCGAGCTCCTTCGCCATTTCCTCCAGAAGCGGGGCGATCTGCTTGCAGGGACCGCACCATTCGGCCCAGAAATCCACCAAAACCGGGCCAGGGGCGTTGAGCACATCTGCTTCGAAGCTGGCATCGGTCACGTGCGTCAAACTCATGTTCGTCCCCGCGGATGATTTCTGGTTAATGCGCCGGCCGGAGTCTAGAGGGCGGCGGGAGGCAGCGTCAAGCCGACGACGACGCACCCGGCGACACGCGGTTCGGGCGCCGGACGCGTGTCGTGGAACCAGGGCGGCAAAAGGAAACCGGCGTGACCCTCCTCGGATCACGCCGGCTCCTGACGACCTCCCGGCGAAGAGGCGATCGCCCGCCCCGCCGCCGGCCTGTCGAACCGCGGGACTTAGTCGCCGCCGCCGCCGCCGCCGCCGCCTTCGCCACCGCCTTCACCTTCGGGCTTCTGCCCGCCTTCGTCCTGCTGGACGATGGTGGACTTGCCACTGACGATGGACGCGAGGGCCGGCGTGCTCAGCGCGAACAGCGCAGCGAGTGCCGCAAGAACGATCTTCTTCATCAGGCTCTCCTTGGGATCAAGTTGCGCCGTTTGGGCGGCGCATCCGGTGGGCGTTCCCCGGGCCGGATGCCCAAAACTCTACGCTTCCCCAAGAAACCGGACAAATAATGAATTAAGGTATTATCATGACTATTGTATAATTATGTAAATTGTGGCTTTTTCATGAAACTGTACAAGTATAAATTATGTAAAATAATTATGTAAACTGATTATGACAATTTTTTACTTGTCGTCCGCCGCGGCGAAGGCGGCATCGAGGACCGCGGAAGGCAATTCCACAAGCTTCGGCGCCGCCGTGTAGAGAAGCGCGCAACGGACGGTGCGGCCCGGAAAGATTGCGGCAAGTGCGGCGCGGTAGAAGGCCATCTGGATGACATAGGCGGGGGCAACCTGGGACGCATCAACTGGGACCGGTCGCGCCGTCTTGTAGTCGACGATCCGCACGTCGGAGTCGCCGACCACGAGCCGGTCGATCTGCCCCGAGACGACATTGCCCGCGAGGACACCGGTCACCGGCACCTCGGCCAGGCTGTCCGGTCCGAACAGCGCGCCGAAAGCGGGATCGTCCAACAGCGCCAGGGTCTCCTCGGCGATCTCCCGGCGCAGGGCGGGATCGAGGCCGAGCGACGGACGCGCGAGAAACCGCTCCGCCGCCGCCCGCCACCGCACGGGCGGGACGCCAGGCAGCAGTTCCAGGAGCCCGTGCACCAGCCGTCCCTTGCGGAAGCGGGTCGCGGCGTCGCCCGACAGCGGGCTCAGGACCGCGGGTTCCGCCGCCGCGTCGTTCACGGTGGACGGCGTCACGGGGCGCACCGCCGCCTCGGGGCGCGGGGGCAGCCTTTCCCAGCCGTCGAGGGTCACCGCACCATCCCCGGCCGCCGCTGTCCGCTCCGCATCGGCGCCGTGAAGGGGAACGTCCGGTGCCTGGGGTGCGGCCAGGCGCAGCCCGTCGTCCACGGCGCCGGTGAGCGGATCGGCAAAGCGGACCCTCTCGACCCCCGGGGCCGCTGCGAGGCCGTCGCGGACGAGGTTGTACCAGCACCCAGCCGGCGGTGCGTTGCGCCCCTTCCAACCGGTGACGAAGAGCATGTCCTCGGCGCGGGTCATGGCGACGTAGAGGAGGCGATGATATTCCTCGTCCCGGGCGCGTTCGGCCTGCGCACGGAGTTCGCGCGCCACGGGATCGAGATCGGCGGTGCGCGGCGTCCACAACGGCATGTCGGCGCCATGCCCGCCGGGACACCAGTACGGCGCCCGCGGCGCCTTGAGCGCCGACATCGTGTCCGGCAGGATCACCACCGGCGCCTGCAGTCCCTTGGCGCCGTGGACGGTCATGATGCGGACCTCGTCGCGGCTCGCCTGTTCGAGATCGCGCTTGATGTCGCTCTGGCCGCCCTCGAACCATGCGAGGAAACCCTGGAGCGACGGCGCCCGGCCGCGCTCGAAGGCGAGGGCGAGCTCGAGGAATTCGTTAACCGGATCCTCCGCCTCCGCGCCGAGGCGGGCGATCAGCCGGGTGCGGCCCTCGTTTTCGTCGAGCATGGCGGCGAACAGTTCGAACGGCCGCAGGTAGTCGGTCCGTGCCAGCAGTGCGCCCAGTGCGTCGCGCGCCGCGAGCCAGCGCGCCTTCTCCCCCGCCCGGGCGTTCAGCTCCGCCCACAGCGAGCCCTTGCGCCCCGGCGCCAGCGCCAGCAGGTCGTCGTCGTCGAGATCGCAGAACGGCCCCTTGAGCACGCAGGCGAGCGAATAATCGTCATCGGGAAGGATCAAGAAACGGGCCATCGCCACCAGGTCCATGATCGCCAGTTCGGTCGCGAGCTTCATCCGGTCCACCCCGGTGACGCCGATGCCGAGCCTCTTGAACGCCCGCACCAGCTTGTCCACCAGCCGGGTACGGGTGCGCAGCAGCACCAGCACGTCACCAGCCCGCAGCGTGCGCCCACGGGCGGGCATCTCAAGGGTGCCGATCCACTCCTTGACCCGCGCCGCGATCAGGCGGGCGAGCCGCGCCTCGGCCGAGCCGCCGGTCTCCGCGTCCGGCAGCGGCGCCCACGGGTCGGGCGGCGCCTCCTCCAGCGGCGCCAGCGCCGGCCACAGTTCCACCACACCGGCCTGGCCTTCGCGCCGGGTGACGTGGGCGATAGCCTCCTCGACCGTGCCGACCCCGTCACGGGCCGGCGGGCGGGCGAAGACATGGTCCACCGCCGCCAGGACCGGCGCGGTGGAGCGGAAAGAATGGTGCAGCCCGACATCGCGGAAGTCGTGCCCCGCGGCCGTGACCTCGGCACGGTAGGCGTTGCGCATTTCTGCAAAGAAGCGCGGATCGGCGCGCTGGAACGAATAGATCGACTGCTTGGCGTCGCCGACGGCGAACATGGTCCGCACCGTGTCGTCGCGCTCGGCGCGGCGGCCGAGCCCGGCGAAGAATTCGCCGCTCAGGCGGCGCACCACTTCCCACTGGTCGGGGCTGGTGTCCTGGGCCTCGTCGACGAGAACGTGGTCGATGCCGCCATCGAGCTTGTACAGCACCCACTGGGTCGCCTCGCGTGACGACAGCAGGCTGCGGGTATGCAGGATGAGGTCGTCGTAGTCGAGCCGCGCCCGCGCCGTCTTGCGCGCGCCATAGGCGTCGATCAGCGCCGCGCCTATGGTCAGCGCCGCGATCGATCCCTGCGCCGTGCGCACGGCGCGGCGCCGCTCCTCCACCGCGAGGAGCCGCGCCGCCTCAGCCGCCATCGCGGCAAGCAGGTCGTCGGGCCGCGGGGCGGCTTTGAGCGCGCCTTTACTGATCAGCGTCTTGAACACCTCGCCCTTGGCGGTAAGGAACCCGCCCAGATAGTTTTCGTACAAGGCCGGGCGCGCGGACGCCTCGGCCGCGAGCCAGGGCGTGATCAGGGCCACGTGCTTCTGGTCGGTCACGCCGCCTTCCGCCATGACGACGGCGGCGGCGCGCAGGCCGGCGGCGTCGAACGTCCCGTCAGCGCAGGCGGCGGCGATGACATCGGCCCCGGTCAGGTCCGGATCGACGCCGAGGTGCGCGCAGATCGCGGCCACCGCGCCATCGAGACCGCGGGACTGCGCCAGAAGCCGGGCGATGCGGCCGCGCTCGGCCGTCAGGTTCTGCATCAATGCGTCGAAATCCTCGGCGCCGAGGCGACCGGCGATTCGGTCGACGGCACGGGCGAGCGCGTCCTCCACACCCGCCGGGCCGGCGCCGGCGGCCCGGGCGAGCACTTCGTCGCGGGCGGCAGCCAGCAGCGCCTTCTGCTCGGTCTCGTCCAGCACCTGGAAATGCGGCGCCAGCCCCGCCTCGACCGGGAACCGGCGCAGCAGCGATTCGCAGAATGCGTGGATGGTTTGGATCTTCAGGCCGCCGGGACAGTCGAGAACTTCGGCAAACAGGCGCCGCGCCCGGGCGAGCCGGTCGCCATCGGACGGGCCCAGCCCTAGTGCGATTATCGCTTTGGCCAGAGGCTCGTCCTTCATCACCGCGAATTCGCCCAGCGCCTTCTGCACCCGGATCGCCATTTCCGCCGCCGCCGCCCGCGTGTAGGTCAGGCACAGGAGCCGCGACGGCGGCGTGCCGGTGACCAGCAGTGCCAGCACCCGGTCGGTCAGCACCTTGGTCTTGCCGGTGCCGGCCGAGGCCGCGACCCAGACCGATGCCGCGGGGTCGGCGGCCCGGCGCTGGTTGGCGTCGGCGTCGCCGCCATCGGGTAAGAGGATAAGGGGCGTACGGGTCACGCCTCGTCCTCCGCCCCGGCGCCCGCGTCGCCGGACCATTCGGACACGCGGGCGAGGTGCTCGAACCGGTCGAAGCGCACCCGCGCCGGATAGACGTAAGGCGCGTACGGTGTCTTTTCGTCGTCGAAGGTGCCGATGAGGCCGATCAGCCCGTCGAGGGCCGCGCGCACCGCATCCTCGATGGTGACGCCATCGTCGCGGGCGAAGGGCTTTTCGGTGCCGCCTTCCTCGCCACCCGAAAGCTTCCAGTAGGCGAGTTCTCCCACCGCCGTCGGCCGCAGCCGATCGAAGGCGCCCGCTTCCGCCATCGCCGCGAGCAGCGGCAGTTGCGGCGCGAAGCCCGCCTTGTCGTCGGCGGGTGCTGGCAGCGCGCCGGTCTTGTAGTCGACGATGGCGAGGCGGCCGTCGGCGAGGCGATCGATGCGGTCGGCGCGCCCCGTCAGGAGGAATTCGCCGCCGGGCGCCTCGACGCGAAGCCGCCCCGGGATTTCGGCGGCGAGCGGGCGGGTGACGGTGCGGCGCACCACCTCCTGCGTCGCGACCCAGCGCGCGATGTCGCGGAAGCGCGGCCACCAGATGGCACGCAGGCCCGGCGCGATCCCGACCGGGGCCAGGCACTCCCGGCCGACGTCCTCCAGCGCGATCCGAAATTCCTCGGCCCCGCCGGGTGGAATGCCACTCGGAAACCGCTTGAAGAATTTCTCCATCACGTCATGGACGAAATTGCCGCGTTCGGCGGCACCCGGGTCGGCAGCGATGGATTCGAGCGGATCGAGGTGCAGCACATGGCGCGCATAGATGCCGTAGGGGTTGACCTGCAACGTGGGGATTTCCGTTACCGAGAGGCGGCGGGGGCGCAAGTGAAACGCCGGGCAGGGCAGCGGCCGCTGCGGCGCCGCGGCGCCACGGTCCCGGTCCAGCCGTGCGGCGCGGGCGAGCCAGTGCGCGCCGGACGCCTTCAGCTTCGCGACCAAATCATCGCCCAGCGAGTTGGCGAGGCGCAAAAGCCAGCGCGACGGCACCGTGGGCTGGCCGCCGACGCGCTGCGAACGGCTCAGCACCACCCGCGGCGCGGCGAAGGCCTGGGCGAAATCGTGGGCGGCGAGGCCGATGCGCCGTTCCGGCAGCGACAGGCCGATCTTCTCGCGCATCGGGCGGCTCATCCACGGGTCCATGCCCGGGTCCGGCGGCCAGGTACCTTCGTTGAGGCCGGCGAGGATGACCACGTCGGCGTGCTGAAGGCGCGCTTCGAGCGGCCCCCAGATGTTGAGCCGGGGATGCCGCCCGAACCGCGGCCGCACCACCCGTCCGGCGAGAAGGGCCGCGAGCAGTTCCGGATAGCGCGCCCCGGGCACGGCGGGAAAACCGTCGGCGGCGTCGGTGAGGTCGGCGAAGAAGCCGGCGACGGCTTCTGCCTCCTCGCCCCGCCACAGGCGATCGGCGCCGGGCGTGGCGTCGTCCGCAGCCAGCGCCTCGGCGGCGGCGACATGGGCGCGAGCGAGATCGTCACAGGGCTGCGGCCCCCGCGCCAGAGCCTCGGCCAGCGGTGCGGCGAGGGCGTCGACCCGTTCGAGCCAGGGGATCAGCGCCCGCGTGCGGGCCGCAGGGTCCGCCTTATCGCGCGCCGCGTATTCGCGCGCCTTGGCCTCGATGCGCGCGCGCAGGGAGCGGAGGCCGGGCGCCCCGCTCGGTCCCCGCAGCACCAGGCGGTCAAGATCCCGCACCCGGGCGCGGAACGTGTCCCGCGTCATGCCGCCCGAAGCCAGCGGATGCTTGAGGCAGGCGAGCACGGAGACCGCCTCGAACCCGCTGGCCACCATCTCCGCCACCAGGCGCAGGAAGGTCGCCACCGGCGTCGCCGCGAGCGGCATGCCGGCCGAATCGTCGACGCCGATGCCCCAGCGGTTGAGCCGTGCCGCGACGCGACGCGCGAGGCCACGGTCGGGCGTGATCAGGGCCGCTGTGCGATGATCATGCTCAAGGGTCTCGCGCATGATCAAAGCGATGGCCGCCGCTTCCTCCGCCGGCGCGGGGGATTCGATCCAGCTCACGCCCTCGAGGGCCAATCGCGCCTCCGCCGGGGCCTGTTGCGGGCGCGGGCTCAGGGCCGCGGCGAGCAGGCGGGCGCGGTCGGGGTGACCGACGCCGGCGCCGGCCGACGGCCAGTCCGCCCCCCACGGCCGCACGTCGCCACGCGCGACGCCGAGGTGCGTGAGCAGCCGGGCGAGGCCCGCCTGGGCATGGGTGTCGATCTCCGCGAGCGCGGCCCAGTCGTCGTCGTCCATGTCGACATCGAGCCCGGGCAGCACCACGCAGCCCCGTTCCAGCCCCGCGACCTCGGCAAGGAGGTGGGCCGTGGCCGGGATCGAGCCGGTGGATCCGGCGGCGATGACCCAGCCTTCGGGCGGCATCGCCCGCCACCGTTCCGCCTGCGCCGCGAGCAGAAGGTTGCGCCGGTCGGCGGGGCCGATGGCACCTTCCTCGGCCAGGACGTCCGGCCAGTGCCGGGTGAGAATCTTGAGAAATTCGAGGATCTCGTCCCAGTGGCGCGCCAGGTTTTCGTCCTGGGGGCGCAACTCCTCCAGCCGGTCGAAGGCGACGCCTTCGGTCTCCATGTGGTCGAGGAGGCGCGCCAGCTCGGCCGCGAGCTCCACCGCCTGGGCCGGGTCCGCCTCGCGCCAGCGCGCGTCGCCGAAGCGCAGCACCAGGCGGGCGAGCAGCATCTGGCGGCGCATGCCGCCGATCACGGGGGGCAGGTCGGCGCCATCGCCGGGCGTCGAACCCGATCCCGGCTCATCGGCCAGGAAAAGCTCGTCTTCGTCGAGGTCGCCCAGCGGCATCATCCGCGGCAGCAAGAGAGGCGTTCCGTCCGTGGCGCGCAGGAAGGCCTCCCGCAGCGCGCGGACCGCCCGGCGCGTCGGCAGGAGAATCGTGGCGCGCGCCAGCGCCAATGGGTCACGTGGCGCCTCCGCGGCGAGACGCGCGATCAGGCCCTGGGCCAGTGCATCGACGAAGGGGATGCCCGGCGCGATGCTGTAGACCCTTGGGCCGGCTCCCGTCATTGCGGCACGTGGGGCGGCGGTTCGAGGGCGGCTTCGGCCAGGCGCAGGCCCTCGACCGTGCCGACATGGAACCAGCGCCCGACGTGGACGAGCCCGCGCAGGCGCCCCTCGGCGATGGCGCGGTCGTAGAGCCGGTTGAGCGAGAACGCGCCTTGGGGATGGCCGGCGAACAGCCGCGGGTGCAGGAGCTGCACGCCGGTGAAGACGTAATCCGCCGCCGGCGCCACGCCGCGCCGGATCGGCCGGCCCTCGCCATCGAGGTTGAAGTCGCCCTTGCCGTCGTAGCCGACGGCGCGTGCGAGCGGCACCACCAGCAGCAACCCGTCCATCGCGTCGTCGTCGAAAGCCTCGGCGAGGCGCGCGAGCGCCGGTGCGCCGGGCCCTTCGTCCCACAGGATGTCGGCGTTGACGGTGTAGAACGGCGCCGCGCCGAGCAACGGCAGGACCTTGGCGACACCGCCGCCGGTATCGAGGAGCTCGCGCTCCGGCGAAACGCGGATGGCGGGCCGCATCCGGTGCTCGAGATGCGTGGCGATCATGTGGCCGAGGTAATGGGTGTTGACGACACAGGTGGCGACGCCGACGGCGTCCAGCGTGTCGAGGACGCGGTCAAGCATCGTGTGTCCCGCCACCGGCACCAGAGGCTTCGGAATCATGTCGGTGATCGGCCGCAGGCGCAGGCCGAGGCCGGCAGCCAGGACCATGGCGTTGCGGGGGCGCGGGATCGACGGGCTCATCGCGCCGCTTTCGCGCGCGGCGGGATCACGCGGGCATCGGGCGCCACGGCGCGGTCGAACCAGCGCGCAAGGTCGCCCAGCGCCGGATGGCGAAGGTCACCTTCGAGCAGCCGCCACACGCGGGGAATGTGATGGAGATACGCCGCCTTGCCGTCGCGCACCAACAGGCGCGTAAAGATGCCGATGATCTTGGCGTTGCGTCCGGCGGCCAGGATCGCGCCGGCTGTGGTGAAGGATTCGTCCGTCGCCTGCGGATGCCGGGCGGCGTAGCGCGCCCGCGCCCGCGACGCGACGGCCGGGCCGAGATCGCGGCGCGCGTCCTCCAGCAGCGATATCAGGTCATAGGCGGGGTGGCCCGCCAGCGCATCCTGGAAATCGAGCAGCCCGCAGGCGGCGATACCCGCACGTCCGGGAATGCGCATCAGGTTGTCGACGTGATAGTCGCGCAGCACCAGGGTCGGCCGGGACGAGACGGCCCGGGCGAAGACCTCGCGCCACAGGCCGCAATAGTCCTCACGCTCCGACGCGCCGGTGGGCCGGCCCCGGACGGCGGGAAGGTACCAGTCGGTGAACAGTAGCGCTTCGGCAAGAAGCCGTTCGGTATCGTAGGGCTGCAGCCAGGGCGCGGCGGCTTCGGGCAGGCCGTGAAGGCGGATGAGAACATCGACGGCGAGGTCGTAGAGCCCGCCCTCGTCGGTGCACCGCGCCAGCAGGCGGGTGAAGGTGTCGTCGCCGAAATCCTCGATCACCAGCAGGCCCGCAGCGGCGTCCTCGGCGAGCACGGCCGGCGCGGAAAAGCCGAGGCCGGAGAGATGCCGTGCGACGGCGAGCCAGGGGCGCACGTCTTCCCGCCCGGGCGGCGCGTCCATCAACAAGGCGCGCGCGGGGCCCCCGGTCAGGCGGCCGTAACGGCGAAACGATGCGTCGGCGGCGAGCCAGTCGAGGCACGCCTTGCCGAACCCCGCGCGCGCGAGGAAGGCGCGAATGATGTCGTCCCGCGCCGTGTCGATGGCGTCCGTTCCCGCCATTCAGCCGACACCCGCGCCGAGACCGATGGCCAGCGCCTGTTCCAGCGCGCGGCCCCGCGCCCCCTGCCCCACGATCGTCGCCCGGCGCGCATCACCGGCACCAAGGGCGAGCATGACGTCGAGCCGCTCCGCCGGAAGGTAGGGGCCGAGCCGGTCCGGCCATTCGATCAGCGAGATCGCCGCGGCGAAGGCCTCGTCGACCGCCAGTTCGAGCGCATCCTCGGGCCGTTCGATGCGATAGAGGTCGAAATGCCAGACCGGCACCGGCGTGAGATCGTAGACCTGCACCAGCGTGTAGGTCGGACTCGGCACTTCCCCGGGCGGCGGCGTCCCCGCCCGTTCGGCACAGGCGCGGATGATGCCGCGAGCGAGTGTCGTCTTTCCGGCCCCGAGCGGTCCCGCCAGCGCGACCACATCGCCGCGCGCGAGTGCGCCCGCAAGCGCCCGGCCGAGGGCGCCGGTGGCGGCGATATCGTCAAGCGGCACTTCGATCATGTCACGTGGCCCGGGCATGGGAGCCTCGTTTGTAGCCCCGTCGCGGGATGCGAACAAGAGCGGGGGGTTTGCGCTTGCGCGCGGGCTTCCGGCCGATATGTTAGGGCCGCAACCGAAGCAGGGACAGGCCAATGGCCACCGGGATCACCATCGAACCGCCGGGCGCGGCGCATGAGACGGATGTCGTCATCATCGGCGCCGGGCCCTGCGGCCTGTTCGCGGTGTTCGAATGCGGCATGCTGAAGATGCGCTGCCACGTGATCGATGTGCTGGAGGCGCCGGGCGGCCAGTGCGTCGCGCTCTATCCGGAAAAGCCGATCTACGACATTCCCGCCTGTCCCGAAATATCGGCGCAGGCGCTGGTCGACCGACTCGACGAGCAGATACGCCCCTTTGCCCCCAGCCTGCATCTGGCGCAGCGGGCCGACGCGATAGAGGACACGGCTGACGGCGGCTTCCGGGTGCGGACGTCCGCCGGGACCACCATCGGCGCCCGCGCCGTCATCGTCGCCGGCGGCGGCGGCGCCTTCGGTCCCAACCGCCCGCCGCTGCCGGGACTCACCGCCTACGAGGGCCGCAGCGTGTACTACCTCGTGGCGCGGCGCGAGGACTTCCGCGGCCGCCGGGTGGTCATCGCCGGCGGCGGCGATTCGGCGGTGGACTGGGCGATTTCGTTGGCCGAGGTCGCGGACCGGATCTACGTCGTGCACCGGCGCGACAAGTTCCGCGCCGCGCCGGAAAGCGTCGCGCGCATGAAGGCACTGACCGGCGGCGGCAAGGTCGAACTCGTGATTCCCTACCAGCTCGCCGGGCTGGAAGGCGACGACGGCCAGTTGTCCGGCGTCGTCGTGTCCACCCTCAAGGGCGAGACGCGGACACTCGAGGCTGACCGCCTGTTGCCGTTCTTCGGGCTCGCGACCGACATCGGGCCGATCGCCGGCTGGGGCCTTTCGACCGATCAGGGACACGTCCCGGTCATGCCGGCCACCATGGAAAGCACGCGGCGCGGCGTCTTCGCCATCGGCGACATCGCCCATTACCCGGGGAAGCTCAAGCTGATCCTGACCGGATTCGCTGAAGCCGCCATCGCTGCCCATGCCGCCTTTTCGCGCGTCCATCCGGACGAGGCCTTGCATTTCGAGTATTCGACCTCCAAGGGGATTCCGGGCGCGTGAGCCGGTGATCAGATATCGCTGCCGGTATCGGCCCAGAGCGCGCGCCCCTCGGTCAGGCGCGGGCGTTCCGCCGGCGGCGTGGCCGGCAGCCGCAGGGTGACGCAGGTCCCCTTGCCCACGGTCGATTCCAGCGTCACCTCGCCCCCGTGGAGAAGAACGAAGCTTTTGACCAGCGCGAGGCCGAGCCCGACGCCGCCGTGCCCGTCCCCGCCGTGGCCGTCCCCGCCGTGGCCCCGCTCGAATTTCTCGAACACCCGGTCGCGGTATTCTTCGGCGATGCCCGATCCGGTGTCGCGCACGGCAAGCATGACGCCATCCTTGTCGCGCCGTGCCAAAATAACGATGCGTCCGCCGGACGGCGTGTACTTGATGGCGTTCGATACCAGGTTGAACAGGGCCTGCTTGATGCGCCGTTCATCGGCGGTGAAGACACCGATGTTCCGGTCGCAGTCGACGACGAGAACGATGCCGACCTTGCGGGCATGCTCCCGCGTCAGGGCGGCGACGGCATCGACCATCTTCGCGATATCGGTCGGCACCAGATCGAGCTCAAGCCGCCCCGCTTCGATGAGCGCGAGGTCGAGGATATCGTCGATCAGCGCCAGCAGCTGGCGCGACGCCTCGAGGATGCCCTCGCCGTATTCCATCTGGCGCCGGTTCAGCGTCCCGAAATACTGGCGCACAAGGATCTCCGTGAACCCGATGATGGTATTGAGCGGCGTGCGCAACTCATACGAAACGTTGGTGATGAATTCCGACTTGAGCCTGTCGGCAGCAACGAGCGCTTCGTTGCGCTCGCGCAGGGCACGGTGCACCGTGACCGAGTCGGTGACATCGATATAGGTGAAGAGCATGGCCCCGTCGGGCAGGGGCACGGCGGCGTAATCGAGGATGGACCCGTCAGCACGCTCGAAGCGGCCGGCGCGCGCCGTGCGGTCGGCGGAATGGGCGATGATCTGCTCGCGGAACGATTCCCAGGAGCCCTGGTAGCGGAACAGGTCCTTGGCCGCGTCCACGACTTCGGCCATGCGCGGCTCCTCCTGCAGCAGCGTGGGGTCGAGACGCCAGATGCGGGAGAAGGCGGGATTGAACAGCTTCAGGCAGCTGTCGGCCCCGTAGACGGCGATCCCCTCGTGGAGATTGTTGAGGGTCTCCGACTGCACCGCGATCAGGGTGTTGTAGGACCGCTCCAGCGTCAGGCGGTCGGTCACGTCTTCGTTGATGAAGATCAGCCCGCCGAGCGGGTGCGGACTGATGACGACGCGGATGACCCGTTCGTTGGGCAGGTAGAGCAGTTCCTCGTGGGTGTCGATGAGCGTGGTGTAAAGCTCGAGACGCTGGCGCTTGTAGTCCTGGAAATCCGGCTGTTCTGGATACATCCGGCGGGCGCGCAGGTCCTCGAGCACTTCACCGTGGGTGGGCCCGGTCTCCAGCCAGTCGGGATCGAAACCCCACATCATGCTGAAGGCGACGTTGAAGAACTGCAGGTGCGCGTCGGGACCGAAGATGGCCATGCCGGTGCCGAGCTTCTCGAGAACTTCGGCATGGGCGGCGACGTGATGGGCGAGCGCGATCCGTGCGTCCTCGGCCTCGGTCTGGTCGACCGCGATGCCGGCGACGCCCCAGGCGGCATCTTCGTCGCCGATGGGGAATTCCGTCATTTCATGCAGGCGGCGCTTGCCCTCGACGACGATGTGGAGGCTGCGGGTATGGGCCTCCCCATCGGCGAGCGCCGCTTCGGCGAGGCCCCGGCCCCAGCCGCCGGGGCCCGAAGCGATTTCCTTGCCGGCGGCGACGGCCGACGCCGGCGTGTCCTCGTCGACGGCGCGGGCGTAGGCGCGATTGCAGTAGACGAGGGAGAGGTCGGGACCGCGGATCCAGATCGGCATGGCAAGCCCGTCGAGAACGTGGCGCAGGCCGGCATTCTGCGCCGTCAGCTCGGCGATCTGTCCGGCCAGCCGAGTTTCCTCGCCCACGGCGTCGGTGACGTCCTGTAGCCATACGGCATCGCAACGCGGCGAGCGGGCGGTGGCGGGAAGCCGTCGGCCGCGCGCATCGAGGACCCGGCCGCCGTCGGCGGTCTCGATCCGCAGCGAAAATGCGGTTCCTTCGGCCCGCAGGTGCCCGACCGCCCTGGCAAGTTCGCCGCCGTGGGGTTCGCGCAACAGGGCGACGACATCATCGAAACGTGTCAGTTTTTCCGGCGGCACGGCGAAAAGGGCGGCGAGCATGCCGCCGTCTTCGTCCACACCTGCATCCGTCCCGTCCCGGACCGCGCCCCCGTCGTCCACCGCCTCGGGACCGCGGCGCACCGGCCAGATCCAGAACCCGGCGCAGGACGCTGCCAGTGCCGCACCGCGGCGCTCGGCCCGGCCGCGCTCGGCCGCCGCCGCGCGGCGCGCGCGAATCAGGGCCGCCCGGTAGTACAGCGCGGCGCCCCCACCCACGACCGCGGCGAGGACCAACAACCACGAGGTCAGCATGAAGACCGCCGCATCGTACGACCGCGGAACGGAAGAAACCGGCGAACCGGCATGCCGGAGAGGACAGGCGCGACGCGGCGCCGACCGGGCCCGGCAGGACACGCAGGCCGAAGGGCGTTCAAGGTCACGGTCGGGTCGACGCGCTGCACGCGGGAATCCTACGCCCGCGCGCGTTCGCCCACAAGACAGGCCGCGACGGACGGGACGGGATCAGTAACGGTAATGCTCCGGTTTGAACGGCCCCGCCAGGGGCACGCCGATGTAGTCGGCCTGCGCCTTGGTCAGCTTGGTGAGCCTCACGCCGATGTGGTCGAGATGCAGGCGCGCCACCTTCTCGTCCAGTTCCTTCGGCAGGAAATAGACCTGGTTCAGGTACTTGCCGTGATTGGTCCAGAGCTCGAGCTGGGCCAGGACCTGGTTCGAGAACGAGAAGCTCATGACGAAGCTCGGGTGCCCGGTGGCGCAGCCGAGGTTCACCAGCCGGCCTTCCGCCAGCACGATCAGACGCTTGCCGTCGGGCATGGTGACCTCATGCACCTGGGGCTTGATCTCGTCCCACGTCATGTTGCGCAGGGCCGCGATCTGGATCTCGCTGTCGAAATGGCCGATGTTGCAGACGATGGCGCGGTCCTTCATGGCGCGCATATGTTCGATGGTGATGATGTCGATGTTGCCGGTCGCGGTGACGAAGATGTCGCCCAACGCCGCCGCTTCGTCCATGGTGAGAACCTGGAAGCCCTCCATCGCCGCCTGCAGCGCGCAGATGGGGTCGATTTCGGTGACGATGACGCGCGCGCCCTGGCCCGCCAGCGCCGCGGCGCAGCCCTTGCCGACGTCGCCGTAGCCCGCAACCACCGCGGTCTTGCCGCCGAGCATCACGTCGGTCGCGCGCTTGATGCCGTCGATCAGGCTCTCGCGGCAGCCGTAGAGGTTGTCGAACTTCGACTTGGTGACCGAGTCGTTGACGTTGATGGCCGGAGCCTTGAGGTCGCCGTTGCGCTGCATCTCGACCAGCCGGATGACGCCGGTGGTGGTTTCTTCGGAGATGCCCTTTACGCCTTTCATCAGGTCCGGGAACTCGTCGTGCATGATGCGGGTGAGGTCGCCGCCGTCGTCGAGGATCATGTTGGGGGTCCAGCCGTCGGGGCCCTTGATCGTCTGCTCGATGCACCAGACGGCCTCTTCCTCGGTCTCGCCCTTCCAGGCGAAGACCGGAATGCCGGCCTTGGCCACGGCGGCGGCGGCCTGGTCCTGGGTCGAAAAGATGTTGCACGACGACCAGCGCACCGAGGCGCCGAGGTGGGTCAGGGTCTCGATCAGCACCGCGGTCTGAATCGTCATGTGCAGGCAGCCGGCGATGCGCGCGCCCTTGAGCGGCTTGGATTCGCCGTATTCGGCGCGCAGGCTCATGAGGCCCGGCATTTCGGTCTCGGCGATGGAAATTTCCTTGCGCCCCCAATCGGCGAGCTTGGTGTCGGCGACCTTGTAGTCGGTGGTCCTGGCGTTCACGGGCATCTCCTTGACTGCAAAAGCAGGGCGTGGCGTGGGCGGGGGTCGGGATGAAGGGACGGCAAAACGGCGGCGTGCGCCGCCCGCGCCGAAAATCCTATATATAAAGACAACTTTATATTTGCCCGGGACGACCGGGGCAAGGCCTAATCTGTCAGGCCGCAGGCGCGATGCGCGGGAACGGGATCAGTCTTCGGCGAAGCCGCCGGCGATGAAGCGGCACAGGGCATCGACGGCCGCCACCGCATCGGGGCCGCGGGCGGTGAGCGTCAGTTCGGTGCCGTCGCCCGCCCCCAGCATCATCAGCCCCATGATCGAGAGGCCCGACACGGTTGTCCCCTTGGCCGTCACCTCGATCTCCGCGGCAAAAGACGATGCCAGCTTGACGAAGCGTGCCGCGGGCCGGGCATGAAGGCCGAGCGCGCCCCGGATCACGACGCTGCGCGAGACCGGGACGGCGCCGCCGGTCCCGTCACTTGGCATTCGAACCGGGCGAATCGGGCAGGAAGCTCGACGCGACGTTGATGTACTTGCGCCCCGCCTCCTGCACGGCGCGCACCGCGTCCGCGAGACTCTCCGAGCCGCGCACCGAGGCAAACTTGATCAGCATCGGCAGATTGACGCCGGCGATCACCTCGACGCGCTCGCGCCCCAGCGCCGACAGCGCCAGATTGGACGGCGTCCCGCCGAACATGTCGGTCATCACCACGGCGCCCTTGCCGCCGTCGACCCGGTTGAGCGCATCGAGGATTTCAGCGCGCCGCGCCGCGACATCGTCGTCGGGACCGATGCACACGGCGGCGACGGAGGACTGGGGGCCAACGATGTGCTGCATGGCTTCGAGGAACGCCGTGGCGAGGCCGCCATGGGTGACCAGTACCAGGCCGATCTCCCCGGCATCCGCGGCGGCACCGCGCGGATCGTCGTCGGGCGGCACGGTCATGATGCGAATCCCGTCGTCATGTGCGGGCCCCCTTATCCACGTCCCGGTGAATCACGTCAACCTTGTGCCGCTGCCGGCGCAGCCAGTCCGCCAGCCGGTCGGCCACGAACACCGACCGGTGCCGCCCCCCGGTGCAGCCGACGGCGACCGTCAGGTACGTCTTGCCTTCGCGCATGTAGCCCGCCATCAGCACGTCGAACAGGCCGGTCAGGGCACCGAAGAACGGCGCCCAGGCCGCATCGGCGGCAATGAAGGCGGCGCAGGCGGCATCGAGGCCCGTGAGCGGCCTCAGTTCGGCCACGTAATGGGGGTTGGAGAGGAAACGCACGTCGAAGACCAGGTCGGCTTCGCGGGGGATGCCGTGCCGAAAGGAAAACGACTGCACGAAGACGCTGAGGGTGGGAGCGGCGCTCAGGGCGAAATGGCCGGAAAGCAGGCGGCGCAGGTCCGCCGGCGCGAGATCGCTGGTGTCGATGACGATATCGGCGCGTTCCCGCAGGTCGGCGAGCAGGCGGCGCTCCTGCGCGATACCGTCGCCCACCGGACGGTCGAGGGCGAGGGGATGCGGGCGGCGCGTTTCGGTGAAGCGGCGGCGCAGCACGTCGTCGGTCGAATCGAAGAACACCAGGCGCGCGTCGAAGCCGCCCTCCGCGCTCAGACGGTCGAGGCATTCAAATACCGGGGCGGCGCCGAAGTCGCGGGTACGGACATCGATTCCGATGGCCAGCGGACGCAACCCGGCAGCGGCGCGAAGCGCGCCGACGAGGGCGAGGGGCATGTTGTCCACCGCCTCATAGCCCATGTCCTCGAGCAGCTTGAGCGCGGACGACCGCCCCGCGCCCGACATGCCGGTGACCAGCACCAGGCGCTGACGCGGCGCGGCGGCGCGATCGGTCGCGGTCATCGCGGGGCGGGAAAAACGTGTCGGCGCAGCCACGCGACGGCAGCCGGCACCGGACGGGAAGCGGGTCGGGTGGTCATACGCCCACCATTATAGACCCCGGCCCGGCGCCCGCCGCAAGGCGCACCTTGGCAGGAGCCGCGGTTTCGAACGGCGCGATGGCGAGGCGCGGCACGCGGAGGCCGAGGACAACCGCATGGGCCGGTTCGGGCAGGCGCTCGACCTCCGCCTCCGGCACGAGGTCGCAGACCAGCGCGAGGGGAACCGTGGGCGTCACCCGGTCGTCGCCGAGGCGGACGATGCCGAGGCCGCGTACCTCGATCAGGCCGCGCAGCGGCCCCGGTGCACAGGCGACGACCCGGCCGTCCCGGCGCGTGAGACACACGCGGTCGTCAGCCACCAGCCGGGCACCGCCGTCGATCAGGCGCAGCGCGAGATCCGACTTTCCCGACCCCGACGGCCCACGCAGGAGCACGCCGGCGTCGCCGAAGGCTATGCAGGTGGCGTGGATGTCCTTGCCGTCAGTCATCGTTCGCCATCAGCAGGGTCATGGTGAACCGCGCGCCGGCGACGCGCCCGCCCGCGTCGATATTTTCGGCCCGCAGGCTGCCGCGATGGGCGTTCACGATCTGGCGCGAGATGGCGAGGCCGAGGCCCGAATGGGTGCCGAACTTCTCGCCCTCCGGCCGTTCGGTGTAGAACCGGTCGAAGATGGCCTCGAACTTGCCCTCGGGCAGGCCCGGGCCCTGGTCCTCCACGGTGATGATCGCATGGTCGTCGTCCGTGCGGGCGGCGATCCGGATCTCGCCCCTGGGCGGGGAAAACGATACCGCGTTGGCGATCAGGTTGCGGAAGACCTGGGCGAGGCGATCCTCGATCCCGCGCACCTCGATCGGTTCGCCCGGCGGCAGGTCGAGCGCCAGACGGGGCGCCGCCGCGCCGAGGGAATCGGCCGCGGCCTGCTCGACTTCGACCAGCGTCTGCAGCAGCCCCGTCAGGTTCACGCGACCGTGCTGCGCCCGGCCGAGCTCCGCGTCCAGTCGCGAGGCGTCGGAAATATCCGAAATCAGCCGGTCGAGCCGCTGCACGTCATCGAGGATGATCGCCATCATCCGCCGCTGCTTGATCGGGTCTTCTACCCGCGAGGCGGTTTCGACCGCACTGCGCAGGCTGGTCAACGGGTTCTTGATCTCGTGGGCGACGTCGGCGGCAAAGCCCTCGATGGCGTCCATGCGTTGCCACAGGGCCGCCGTCATGTCGCGCAGCGCCCCGGACAGGTTCCCGATCTCGTCGCCGCGGCCGGTGAGGTCCGGGATCTCGACCGAAGGCCCGGCACCGGCCCGCACCGCCTCGGCGGCGGCGGCAAGGCGGCGGACCGGTCGCGCGATGGTCTGCGCGAGCCAGAGCGACAGCGCGACGATCACCACCAGCATGGCGCCGAGAACGCTGAGGATCTCGATGCGGACGTCGCGCAGCGCCTTGTCGATCTCGCCCGATCCGGCGGAAACCATGAGGACCCCCAGCACCTGCTTGTAGCGCTGTACCGGCACCGCCGCCGACAGGATCAGGCCGCCGCCCGCCGCGGCGCGCACGGCGCTGCCGATTTCCCCGCTGAGCGCCTTCTGCGCCTCATCGTACTGGCTGGCGTGGGCAGAGGGAGGTTCGACGTACGGCGGATAGGAGGTGCCGCTCGGCAGATGACGGGCGATCCAGTCGTAGGCGTCGAGCAGGGCAGTGAGAGCACCGCTGTCGCGCGGCGGCGGCAGCGGCGTGACCTCGACACCACCGCGGACCATGCCAACGAACTTGGAATCGGCGATCAGGTCCCCGTTGGCGGCGAACAGGCGGGCGCGCAGGCGCGCGGGCACCGCCAGGCGGCGCACCAGGGGCCGGGCGAAGGCGGTCAGCGTATCC
>WHSO01000107.1 GCA_009380075.1 Alphaproteobacteria bacterium
ATCGGCGGCGCTCACCATCCGCGTGTTGTAGCCGATCCCGTTATAGGAAAAACGGATCGGCGCCCACATGCGGTCCGGGTCCAGCGTCTCTTTCGGGTAGGGAGCGAGCTCCGGAGAATTGAACACCTGGGCGATCTTTACCTGCTTCAGCACCGGCGCCGCGGAGGCCACGACGACGTCGGCCTGGGTTCGGCCGGCGCGGTGCTCGGCCAGCAGACGCTGCACCACCTTGGAGCTGCCCATGCGGATGTATTCCAGGGTGACGAAAGGATACTTCTTCTTGAACGCCGCCTCGAGGGGCCGCACCGCCTGGCGCACGATCAGCGTCGTGTAGAACATCAGCTTGCCCTCGGCACGCGCGCCCGCCTCCAGCACCTTCTGCCGATCGGCGCCGGACAGGTTGGCGATTTCGTCGTTGGTGAGCGCCGCCGCCGGGGACGCCAAGCCCGCCGTCGCCAGCGCGAACGCGACCAGCGTCGCGATTCTGATAAGATGAATCCTTCGCATCTTTTCCTCCTTTCGGGGCGGCATCTTCAGCGTCGCGAACTGCTCAGCCGGATGAGCCCCGTGTTCTTTGAAACCTGCATCTTCGTGCCATAGAGTGCCGACAGCGCCTTCACCCGCGCCAGTACCCGCGCCGCCACCTTGCCTTCGGCCAGCATCGGGCGGCCGCGCTGGGCGCGCGGAAGGCCGAACCCCTGCTCTATGGGATGGACCCGGATCTCGCGCAGCTTGCCGCCGCGGAAGGCCACCCGCACCACGATGTTTTCCCAGAACCCGGCATGGGCGGGGTGCCCCTTGCGCCCGCCGTCGGTGCGCGCGTCGAGGAAATCCGCCGGCGTCGCGTCGGGCCCCAGGTCGAACCGCGCATAGGCCGTATCGGGAAAGAACTGCACGGTCTCGTTCTGGAACACCATGTTGCCGACGCTGTAGAGGATTGGCTTGCCCTTGTAGATCTCGATGCCGAGCGGAATGTGCGATCCGTGACCGACGAAGATGTCGGCGCCGGCGTCGATGGCCCGGTGGGCGACATCGACGACGAAGTCGGCCGGCTCGGCGATCTCGGTGCGGGTCTTCGCCGCCTTCAGCGACTTGCCGCCGAATTCGTGGTAGTGGAGCGAGAACATCACCCAGTCGGCCTGACGGCGCGCTTCGGCGAGCCAGCGCAGGTTCTCCGCCACGTCGTCGGCATCGGCCGTCGATTCGACGGCGAAGCCCTTGCCACGCCGGATTCGGGCGCCGAAGATGTCGAGGTTCGACGCATCGTCGTCGCCGATTTCCTTGGCGCTGTAGAAATGCCCGCGGGCGCGGGTTTTTTCCTGCTCGAAGCCGAGCTCCCGGTTCATCCGCCGGAGCGCATCGAAGGCGGCGCCGTCGACGCTGTAGGTCCTGGAATTGGCCAGCGGATTGATCCCGGGCCGGCCGGGCAGGTCGCGGCGCTGGGCGCCGGCGGCGTTCCACGGCCGGTAGGTCGCCGTGGCCGAAACCATGCCGACCCGGCCGTGGCGCGTCTCCAGATAGGCGGGCGCGCGGGCGAACGCGAGGTTGGCGCCGGTGCCCGCATGGGCGATGCGTGCATGATCGAGGTGACGGATCGTCGCCGTCATGCCGTCCTCGCCGTAGTCGAAGGCGTGATTGTTGGCGCAGGATACCATGTTGACGCCGAACCACTTGAGGTCGTCGAGGAGTTCCGGCGCCGTGGTCATGTAGGTGCCGCGCGTGATCCCGGGCGCGCCCTCGTCGAGGCGACGGACCGAGCCCTCGAGGTTGACGAAGCCGACGTCGGCGCTGCGGAACAGTTCGGCCAGCGCAAGGAAGCGCGGCTCCTTGTAAATGGACAGCCGCCGGGTGAGCATGGTGTCACCGGCGAGGGTGACGTCGAGATCGCCCGGTTCGGATTCGTACAGCATTTTACCCTGGGCCTCCCTGCCCCTGCCGCTAGCGCGCGCGGTACTTCGCGAGCTTCTTCTTGTCGAGACGGGCGCCGAAGCCCGGCGCGTCCGACGGCGTCACCGCGCCGTCTTTGAGCACGAAGGACCCGGAATAGAGGTCGTCCGCGAGCTTCTGGAAAAAATGGGTTTCGGCCGGCCACGGCGCCAGGCTCGGGATCGCGGCGTGAAGGTGCAGGCGCGGCATGGCGCCGATGCGGGATTCGGAATCGGTCCCGATGACGACGGGCAGGCCCGCGGCTTCCGCCAGCGCGATGACCTTGAGCGATTCGGTGATCCCGGTGCGACGGAGCTTGACGCTGACCGCGCCGACGGCGCCGAGGCGGATGAGGTTCTGCACTGCGCCGAGCGACGTGCAGGTCTGATCCCCCAGCAGCGCGATCGGCAGTTGGGCGGCGAGCCGCGCCATGCGCGCCTGGTCGGGGAAGCGGCAGGGCTCCTCGATGAAGGAAATGCCGTAGGGGGCGAGCTCCGGCAGTACTGTTCGTGCCTCGGTCTCGGTGTAGGAGCCGTTGCAATCGACCCACACAATGCGCGTGTCGCCCACCGTCTTGCGCACGGCGCGGACCATTTCGACATCGGCGCGCGAGCGTTTCCACGCCTTCAGCTTGAGCGCGGCGAAGCCGCGTTTCTCGATCGCCTCGACCGCTTCCTTGACCTGTTCCCGGGTGGAGTTGCCGTGGACGATCCAGGCCAGCGGCACCGGACGCGCCGGTCCGCCACCGAGCAGCCGCCACACCGGCTGGCCCAGCAGCTTGCCCTTGAGGTCCCACAGCGCCACGTCGACGAGGGCGAAAGCGGTGCGCTGGCCCTTGACGCGGCCGATGGCGCCGAGCAGCCGGTTGTGATCGAGCGGATCGGCACCCCTGAGGACCGGGGCGTAAAAGTCTTTGATGACGGCGGCGAGCATGGCCGGCGTCTCGCCCGACTGGGCGGGGCGGCAGACGCATTCGGCGAGGCCTTCGGCGCCGTCGCGGGTGACGACGCGCAGCAGAAGGTACCGGCCGACCGTTTCCTTGACCGACGCGAACTGCACCGCCTTCCGGTACGGCAGGTCGAGGCAATGCGTTTCAACATGTTCGATGACGTCGGCCACGAAATCCTCCTCAGTTGTCCTGCGCGCCCCTGGCTTCGCGCCCGCGGATGAGCCGGTCCAGCCCCAGCAGCACGAAGATCAGCAGGAGCTGGATGACCGCGACTACGGACAGCGTGCTGGTCATGCCTTCCTCGTAATAATAAAGCAGCGCGACGGTCAGCGTCTCGGTCCCGCCACGATACAGCAAGAGCGGAATCGTAAGGTCGCGCGACGCCAGCGCGAAGACGACGATGAAGGCCGCGAGCACGCCGCGGCGCATCAGCGGCAGCAGCACCAGACGAACGGTCGCGGTCCAGCTTCCGCCATGGACACGCGAGGATTCCTCGAGCTCGCGGGATACCTGATGGATCGCGGCCTGGAGGGTGGCGGTGCCGAGCGGCAGGCCCTTGACGATGAAGCCGATGACGATGACCGTGGCGGTGCCGTAGAGGTTGAACGGCGGTGGTGGCAATGCCCAGGCCCACAGCAGCGCGAGGCCGAGCACGATCCCGGGAAGAGTCCAGGGCGTCCAGGCCAGCAGCTCGAGTTGGCGTCCGAGCCAGTGGCTCGTGCGCACCCGTATGTAGCCGATCAATCCTCCTATCACCACCGTCGCGATGGCCGCGACGGTGGCGTAGACCACGGTGTTGCGCAGGCCGTTCATGGCGCGGGTGTCGGAAAACACCGCGACCCAGTTGTTGAAGGTGAAGTGCTCCCACCGGTACATGCCGAAGATCGGGAAGAATGAACTGACCACGATCTGCACCAGGGGAACGACCACGGCCAGCAGGAAATAGACGACGAAGAGGCCGAAGATCGTCCAGCGTGCGGTCTGGGGGAGACGCATGCGCGTCGGCCGGTAGCCCTTGCCCGAGACCACCGAAAACGACCGCCCGCCGAGCTTCCGCCACTGCAGCCAGATCAGCGCGAATGTGATGACGATGAGCACCACGGACAGGCTGGTCGCTTCCGAATACTGCGGCGGATGGCGGTAGTTGAGCATGCGGTAGATTTCGTTGGCGAAGACGTAGACCCCGCCCGGATTTCCGAACAACAGGGGGTTTTCGAAGCTTTCGAGGCCATGGGCGAAGGTCAGCACCGAAAGGCCCAGGATCGCGGGCGCGAGCATCGGCAGGGTGACGGTGAAAACGGTGCGGTACTTGCTCGCACCGAGAGTCACCGAGGCTTCCTCGTAGGACGAATCCATCGAATAGAAGAAGCCGACCAGCATCAGGAACAGCAGCGAAATGGTGTTGAGGGAGGAATGAAAGATGAGCCCGCCCCAGCCGAAGAGGTTGATGACGTTGCCGGAGGCACCGAACCAGTCGCGGGCGAACTGGTTGATCAGCCCGTTCTGCGGATTGCCGAGCATCAGCCAGGAAATGCCCGTGAGCAGGTCGGGAATGAAGAACGGCACCGGGATCAGCATCGCCATGGTACGGCGGCACGGCACGTCGGTGCGGGCTACCGCCCAGGCGAAGAGCAGCGCAAAGACCAGCCCGATGAACAGCCTTGATCCCGAAAACACCACGCTGTTGAACAGGATGGGAAGGAGGTCGAAGCCACCAAGCCAGGGCTTGTAGGCCCTGAGGGTGAAGCTCCCCCATTGCCCCGGCTGGCCGGTTACGACGCTGGCCGCGAACAGGATGACGAGGGGGTAAAGGACCAGCACCGCGACGACGAGGGCCAGCAGCCAGTAAAGCACGGTCGGGCGCGGCCACCAGCTTGCGCCAAGGCGCGGCGCGGATGCCGAAGCGAGGCCCGGCGCGCTCACGGATAGACCATCACATCGGCGCGGCCGACGGAGAGATCGACCGTCTGGCCGGGCGCCCAGTCGTCGCCGAGGGCGGCCTGGACCCGGAGTTCCACCCCGTCCCCGACGGCGAGGAGATATTCGTTGCGGTCGCCGAGATAGGCCCGCCCCGCCACCCGCGCGGGCAGGCGCAGCCGGTCCCCGGCAAGCGCGCCGCCACGGGCCCCGATTGAGACTTTCTCCGGGCGGATGAACAGGCAGGCGCCGCGCGCCCCCGCATCGCCGCCGTCGCCCTTGCGCGGCGCCGCGGCGCGCAAGGCGCTACGCGGCAGCACCAGGGCGAGCGTGCCGTCCTCGGTGGTGAGCCGGACCCGCACGGAGGTACCGTCGCTGTCGGCCGCGCCCGCCAGCGGGATGAAATTGGCCTTGCCGATGAATTCGGCGACGAAGCGGGTGGCGGGCTGCTCGTAAATCTCGCGCGGCGTCCCGGCCTGCTCGATATGGCCTTCGTTCATCACCACGATGCGGTCCGACAGAGTCAGGGCTTCTTCCTGGTCATGCGTGACGTAGAGGGTAGTGACGCCGACGCGGGACTGCATGACCCGCAGTTCGAAGCGCATGTGTTCGCGCAACTTGGCGTCGAGATTGGACAGCGGTTCGTCGAGCAGCAGCACCTGGGGCTCGAACACCAGGGCGCGGGCCAGCGCCACGCGCTGCTGCTGGCCGCCGGAGAGGTTCGTCGCCGGCGTGTCCTCGCGTCCCGACAGGCCGACGAGGGCCAGAACCTCCGATACCTTGCGCCGCCGTTCGGCCATCGGCGCCCTTCGCATCCGCAACGGGTAGGCGACGTTCTCGAACACCGTCATATGCGGCCAGATGGCGTAGGACTGGAACACCATGCCGAGGTTGCGGCGCTCAGACGGCACGTCGATCCCCACAGCGCGGTCAAAGACGGTCGCGCCGCCGATGCGGATGGAACCGGCATCCGCCACCTCGAGCCCCGCCACCATGCGCAGCGTCGTCGTCTTGCCGCAGCCCGAGGGACCAAGAAGCGTGACCATCTCGCCCTCGGTCACAGTGAGGTCGATGTGATCGACGGCGGTGAGCGCGCCGAAGCGCTTGACCAGACCGGTGAGCGTGACGTCGGGCATGGCGCGGAATCCGGCGCGGCGGCTAGCGGATGCCGAAGACCTGCTCCATCTCCTTGAAGAAGAAGTCGGGCGCGCCCAGCCACTTGGACGGGATCGCCTTCATCAGGGGATAGCGTGCGAGGCTCATTTCCGGGATCGGCGCTTTCATGTCGGGATGGGGCACCGGACGGCCGAGCTTGTTCCAGTCCTGGAGCTGGTCCAGCTCATAGAACCAGGTCATGGCAACCTTGGCCGCATTGGGATGCGGTGCGTCCTTGATCAACGCCAGGGAGGACGGGGTCCAGGCCTGACCTTCCTTGGGCACGATGAACTTGACCGGCGTGCCCTTGGGAAGATCGTGGATGAACTCGCCGCGGCCGGAGAACGCGATAGCGAACTGGCCCCGGGCCACGGCATCACGCACGCGTCGGCTGCCGCCGGAGATGATGAAGGGCGCCACCGTCGCCTTAAGCTTCTTGATGTAGTCGATGCCGAGACCGGGCTGGTTGTAGATGCCCATCATGTGCCACGCGCCGCCGCCGGAGGAACGCGGATCGCGGATGCCCACTTTTCCCTTCCACTTGGGATTGACGATGTCCCAGTAGGACTTGGGCTCGTCCCCGGGCTTGACCATGCTGGTGTTGATGATGATCGCCTGGGCGCTGACGTGCACCGGCCACCACCAGCCTTCCGGTTCGTTGACGAAAACCTCGTGCTTGAACTTCGCGATCTCCGGCGCAGGCGGCTTCCATTTTTCGAGCCGCTTCTGGCCATACAGCTCCAGCATGTACTGGTCGTTCGCCTCGAACACGTCGGCGACCTGGCGCCCGACGGCACCTTCGGTGCGGATACGGTCGGTCATCGAACGCAGCCGCCCGCTGACCATATCGACCTTGATGCCGAAGCGCTTCTCGAAGCGTTCCCGGGCGCCGCCCTTGAAGAAATCCTCCGAGGTCGAGCCGCCGTACCACGACACCGTGCCTTCCTTGATCGCCGCCGCCACTACCTTGGCGCCGAGCGCCTTGACGACGGGGTCGCTCGCAAGACGCGCCGGCAGGCCGTCCTGGGCGCGTGCCGCGCCCGGCATCAGTGCGGCGAGCGCTATCGCGCCGCCCACCAGGATCGAAAGCAGGGACTTTTCCGTATTCATGCAATCCTCCTCTGCTTGTTGGGGCGCCCGCTCAGTTGGCGAGCTTCGCCGCGGCCTGTCCGGCCTTGCGGCTGAAGACGATGTTACGGGTCTGGCCGGTGCAGGACGGGTAGTTATGGTAGAAGATTCCCATGATGTCGCCGGACGCGTAGAGCCCGCAGATCGGCTGATTGGATGAATTCAGCACCCGCGCGCCGGGATCGACGGCGAGCCCGCCGAAGGTGAAGGTGATGCCGCCGGAGACCGGATAGGCGCGGAACGGCGGCTCGTCGATCTTCTGGGCCCAGTTGGACTTGTCCGGGTTGAGGCCGCGGGTGCGCTTGCCGTCGAGTTTCGACGCATCAAACGGCGCCTTG
>WHSO01000064.1 GCA_009380075.1 Alphaproteobacteria bacterium
GCGGTCCCTCACCCAGGGTGGCGATCAGGTGCGCGAGGACCTCCGGTTTCACGTCATGCCAGGTCCCGGCAATGTCGTGAAAGCCCGCTGCGATGCCCATCGCTTCAGCCTGGCGCCGGAGATCGTCTTCGTTCATACGACACCCTCCGGCTCGGCAACGAAGAGGACGAGCGCGCGCCCTGCAATGTGCGTTGTTTCGCCACCGGCGTGCAGGACGCCTTCGGGAAAGCCGGTAGGCGATGCCGTATCCACAACCCGCCGCCACCGGCCCGCGATCCCGCCCGGCAGACGAAAATCCATCGCCCCTTCGAACGCGTTCATCGCCAGGACCAGCCTGTTCCGCTCATGGATGGCGGTCAGCAGGCAAATCAGCACATGTGCATCGGGATAATGCCAATCGGTGTCGCTCATCTCGCCGCCGTCCGGGGTCAGCCAGGAAAGGCGGTAGCCGTCCTCCTCATTTCCCGCAGAGGTGTGGATGTAGTCGTCCTCGGTCAGTACCGGCAGCGATCGACGCAGGGAAATCAGGCGGGCGATGAAGCCGCGCAGGTCGCGTTCCGGCACGCTGGGCGCACTCCAGTCGAGCCAGGTCGTTTCATTGTCCTGGCAATAGGGGTTGTTATTGCCGTTTTGTGTCTGGCTGATTTCATCGCCGCCCAGCAGCATGGGAACGCCGCGCGACAAGAGCAGGGTCACCAATCGGTTGCGCCGTTCACGCAGCCTCAGTGCCGTCACGACGGGATCGTCGCTCGCACCTTCCGTGCCGCAATTGATGCTGTAATTCTCCCGCTCGCCGTCCCGGTTGTCTTCGCCGTTGCCGTGATTGCGCTTGTCGCTATATGAGACGAGGTCGTTGAGAGTGAATCCGTCATGGGAGGTGATGTAATTTATTCCGGCGGTCGGCTTGCGGTTGCGAAAGGCGAAGATGTCGGATGAGCCCGAGATGCGGGTTGCGAGTTCCCCGGTCACGCCGCCTGCGCCCGCCCAGAAGCGGCGCACCGCCGTGCGGTAGCGGTCGTTCCATTCCGCCCAACCCGCCGGAAAGGCACCCAGGCGATAGCCTTCGCTGGTGGCGTCCCACGGCTCGGCGATGAGTTTGAGAGGTCCGAGGACGGGGTCTTGTGTGATACGGGTCAGTACATCAGCGCCGTCGAAAGCGCCGGTTGGTCCGCGCAGGAGCGTGCTGGCGAGGTCGAAGCGAAAGCCGTCCACGCCGCCCGCCGTTGCCCAGTAGCGCAGGCTGTCCAGGATCAGCTGAGCTACAGCGGGTTCGGCAGCCTTCAGGGTGTTACCGCAGCCCGAGAAATTAAGGTACCAGCGCGGCGCGCCCGGTTCGAGCAGATAGTAGGCGCGATTATCGATGCCTCGGAACGAGACGGTCGGGCCGGTTTCGTTGCCTTCCGCGGTATGGTTGAAAACGATGTCGAGGATGACCTCGATCCCGGCGTCATGGAAGGCGTCGGTAATGCGGGCGAGCGACCCAATGCCCGAAAGGGCGAGGTGGTCTCGGTCAGGAACAAAGAAGGCGAGGGTGTTGTACCCCCAGTAGTTGACGAGGCCGCGTCGCACGAGGTCGACTTCGGATATGAATTCCTGCACTGGCAAGAACTCGACCGCCGTGACCCCAAGATCGCGAAGGTAATCAACGACAGCCGGCCGGGTGAGAGCTTCCGCCGTTCCCCGCAAGGGCCGAGGCACGTCCGGATGGCGCTTGGTGAAGCCTTTGACGTGCAATTCGTAGATAAGGCTTTCGCGCCACGGCGTTCCCGGTCGACGCGATTCGGCCGGAGGTGGCGGCACCGTCACGATTGCCTTCGGAACGTGGGGCGCACTGTCGCGCGGATCGAATGAGAGATCGCCCGAAGGATGTCCCGGTGTATAGCCGAATACGGAATCGTCCCAGACGAACCGGCCGACGAGCGCGCGTGCATAGGGATCGACCAGCAGCTTGTGTGGATTGAAGCGCAGGCCGGTTTTGGGATCGTAAGGACCATAAACCCGGTAGCCGTAGGCCTGCCCGGGCCTCAATCCCGGCAGATAGTCGTGCCAGATGTCGCCGTCGCGCTGGGAAAGCCGGTGGCGCCCGGTTTCACTTCGACCATCCGCCTCGAACAGACATAATTCAACGGCCTCCGCCTCGCGTGAAAAAAGTGCAAAATGCACGCCGTGCCTGTCGGGTGTTGCGCCCAGGGGCGGAACGTCCGTTTCAGCCATGTCGGACGTGTGGAGCCGGCGCGGATGGAGGCAAAAGCACGAGCACCGCGAGTGGCGGCAAAGTCAGGGTCAGCGAGTGTGGCATGCCGTGGCACGGGACCGGATCGCTGATGACGATGCCAAGATTTCCGACGCCGCTACCGCCGTATTCCCGTGCATCCGTGTTCAGAACTTCCCGGTATTGGCCCGTTTCGGGGACGCCGATGCGATATCGGTCGCGCACAACCGGAGAGAAATTACAAACGATTACGGCATGGCCGCCACTAGCGCTACGGCGAAGGAATGCAATGACGTTCTGGTCGGCGTCCTCACAGTCGATCCAACTGAAGCCTCCCGGCTCGCAATCGAGCTCGTACAGGGCAGCCACGTCCCGATAAAGCCAATTCAGATCCCGAGTCAGATGCCGAATACCCTGGTGCGAAGCCTCCTCAAGCATACCCCAGTCGAGCTGCCCATCGTGGTTCCATTCCCGCGATTGAGCAAATTCGCAGCCCATGAACAGGAGCTTCTTCCCCGGGTAGGCATACATGAATGCGAGGGAGAGTCGCACGTTGGCTAACTGTTGCCATCGGTCCCCCGGCATCTTGCCGAGAAGCGAACCCTTGCCGTAGACGATTTCGTCGTGGGACAGGGGCAGAATGTAATTCTCGCTGAACGCATAGAGCATACCGAACGTCAGATCGTCATGATGGTGCTTGCGATGCACCGGATCGCGCCGCATATAGCGCAGGGTGTCGTTCATCCACCCCATGTTCCACTTGTAGCCAAACCCGAGGCCGCCCACGTCTGCTGGCCGTGAGACCATCGGCCAGGAGGTCGATTCCTCGGCAATGGTTATGGTGCCCGGAACCTGCCCATAGACCTCGGTGTTGAGCTGCTTTAGGAATGCGATCGCTTCCAGGTTCTCGTTGCCGCCGAAAGCGTTGACGTCCCATTCGCCCGGCCCGCGCCCATAATCGAGGTAGAGCATGGACGACACGGCATCCACTCTGAAGCCGTCCACGTGGAATTCCTTGAGCCAGTAGAGCGCATTGGCGATCAGGAAGTTGGCGACCTCACGGCGACCGTAGTTGTAAATCAGGGTATCCCACTCCTTGTGACGACCCTTACGCTCGTCCTCGTGCTCGTACAGGCAGGTGCCATCAAAACGGTAGAGGCCGTGGGCGTCGGCCGGGAAGTGGGCGGGCACCCAGTCCAGGAGGACGCCGATACCTCCCGCGTGACAGACGTCTACGAAAGCCCGGAAGTCGTCGGGCGTGCCGAAGCGGGAGGTCGGCGCAAACATGCCGCTCGGCTGGTAGCCCCACGACCCGTCAAAAGGAAATTCCGATATGGGCAGGAGCTCGATATGGGTGAAGCCGAGCTCTCGGACATAAGGCACGAGTTCTGAGGCGAGGCTGTGGTAGTCGAGTGGTTCGAGGGCGGTGCCTTGCTTCCGCCTCCACGAAGCGAGATGCACCTCATATATTGTGATCGGCGCGGCGCGGTCGCTGGTTCCTGTGCGGGTCGCCATCCAATCCGCGTCCGTCCAGCGATGGCCCGATGGAGCCGTGACGCGCGAAGCGGTGGCGGGCGGGCGTTCGGCTGCGGCAGCCAACGGGTCTGCCTTGACCAACACGGTGCCGTCGCGAGTCTTGATCTCGTACTTGTACAACGTGCCCGGGGCCACGCCTGGTAAGAATATCTCCCACACGCCGCATTCGGGTCTGAGGCGCATCGAATGACGCCGCCCGTCCCAATGGTTGAAGTCACCGACGACGCTGACGCGCCGCGCATTGGGCGCCCAAACGGCGAAGCAGGTGCCCGTGACGCCGTCGATCTCGGTGAAATGGGCTCCGAGCACATCGTAAAGCCGCCAGTGGCGGCCTTCGGCGATCAGATGGATATCGGTCTCACCAAGCAGCGCCCCGAATCTGTAGGGATCCTCGATCTCCAGCTCGTGGACACCGTAGCGGATGCGCAGGCGGTATCCCGCCGCAATCTGCGTGGCCGGGGCGAGACCCGCAAAAAAGCCTGCCGGATCCATGCACTTCAGTGAAACCGGGCGAACGTCCGGGCCGTTAAGGACTAGGCTCACCTGGTCGGCGCCAGGTTGCAGGGTCCGCACGACGACGCGTGTTTCGTCCGGCCCTGCATGAGGGCCGAGAATACCAAAGGGATCGCCATGGTCGCCTGCTACCAAGGTCGCAGCGCCGGCAGGGAGAAGCCGGGCGTCCGGCACCGGCATCGACCGAACTTCCCGCGCATCGGGATTCAGACCGCGTCTGAATCCGGCCATCGCGTTGTCCCTCCCCTCAGCACAGGTACGCCTCGGCCGCGTAGCGGCGCATCATGCGTTGGGTGTTGAAGCTAGATGCAATCTTGCTGATTGCGGCCTTCATCATGGTGATCCAGCCCGCGCGGTCGTTATAGTAGAGTGGCAACACGACGTTTTCGAGCTTGGCGTAAAGATACTCAGCCGTCGCGTCGTTCGCGCCGTGTTGCCCGTCTTCGCCGATCGCCCAACCCGTTACGCCCTCGATGTGCGCTTCGACCCACCAGCCGTCGAGGACGCTGAGGTTGAGCCCACCGTTGAGGGCTGCCTTCATCCCGCTGGTTCCAGACGCCTCCAGCGGCGAAACCGGGGTATTCAGCCAGACGTCGACCCCTGGTACAAGCGCCCGTGCGATATCGAGGTCGTAGTCGGGTAGGAACGCCACGGGAATCTTGTCCCGCAGGGCGTCGATGTGGCGATGGATTCCCTGGATGTGTCCCTTGCCGTGCTCATCGTGCGGATGTGCCTTGCCTGCAAGCACAATCTGGAAAGGATAACGTTCGCTTATCTGCGCAAGGCGCTCGAGGTCGCTGAACAGGAGCTCCGGCCGTTTGTACGAGGTCATCCGCCGGGCATAGCCGATAATGGGCTTGTCGGGATCCATCCGGACACCACATGTCCGCGATACGAGATCGACCAGATCGCCCTTGGCCACCATGTGTGCAGTCCACACAAGGTCGGAAGGCAGCTGGTCCGCCTTTACCAGTACCGACGGCTCGTGACCCCAGGAGGGGAAATGTTCGTTGTAGATATCCGAGAACGCCGAATGCGCCCATGTCGGCAAGTGTACGCCATTGGTGATGGCGCGAATGCGATAGCCGGGAAACATGCGTTGGGTAGTCTCCGCATGTCTCAAGGCGACGCCATTGACATAGCCCGACAATTGCAGCGCCAGGCGTGTCATGTTCATGTGGTTGTCGCCGGCAAGAATCCTGATCTGGTTTATGTCGATATACTCAGGGAGCAGCCTTTCGACGAGATCGTATGAGAAGCGGTCGTGACCTGCTTCCACCGGCGTATGGGTCGTGAAGATGCACATTTCACGGACCCGCCCGACGTCATATTTCGATTCTCCCAAGGCGACGTGATCGATGGGCCGCGTATAACGGCGCAGCAGATCGAGCGCGAGCAACGCCGCGTGGCCCTCATTAAGGTGGTAAATTCGTACATTGAAACCGAGTGCCGACAACACACGCAGCCCGCATATACCCAGCACAATTTCCTGCTTGAGGCGGTATTCGTCATCGCCGCCATAGAGGTGGTCGGTGATTCGGCGGTCGTCGGGGTGGTTTTCGTCCAGATCGGTATCAAGCAGCAGCACCGGGGTACGGCCGCCAATCGGGCTGGTGATGACGTAGAGCCAAGGTCTGACCCAGACCTCGCGCTCACAGATCTGCACCGCCACTTTGGCACGGAGCGGCATGGCGAGCTTGTGGGGGTCCCAGGGATCAGGATGCTCGATCTGCCAGCCGGCCTTATCGATCTCCTGACGCAAGTAGCCCTTACGGCTGATGAGGGTCACGAACACAACCGGTAGCTCGAGATCGGAACAGGATCGGGCGGTGTCCCCGGCGAGCACACCGAGGCCGCCGCTGTAAGTATGCATTTCCGGCCTCAGCGCCATTTCCATGGAGAAATAGGCGACATGGGTGTGCGCCAGAAACGGACCGATGGTAAAGGCCGAGGGATCGGGTGGGCTGAAGACGGAAGCCATATTCAACCTATCGGAATCACGGGCAAAGATTGGACTACGTACTCACCTAGTATCACTTTATTGGCACCTGTGTCGCAGGCATGACATCAGTGTCAGGTATTATCCACATCCGGGTAAGCAGGCACTCATGCAAATGCCCGTTAACGTGACATGGGCTGACATGTGCAAGGTGCATGACTGATTTGATTCATATCAAAGACTCTCCATCGCTTTTTGAGGTAGTATTTTTTAACCATAGAGATTATGGCGAGATTTCAGCGGAAATCCCCGGGGTGGGCCATGACACGGGCGAGATCAGTGGCTCCGCAGCGCATACTTTTTGCAGCATCAGAAATTTTCCCGCTCGCCAAGACCGGGGGACTGGCCGACGTCTGCGCTTCTCTGCCGGCGGCGCTTGCCGGATTAGGCGCCGAGGTGCAACTGGTGATGCCCGGGTATGAGCAGGCCCTCGACCTTGCAGATCGTCCCCATGTTACCGCAACGCTTGACAACGTACTGGGATTCGAAAATGTCCGGATCATTACGGCGCGGACACCGGACACTGCCCTTCCGATCAATCTCATTGATATTCCCGAACTCTATCGCAACGGCGGCATATACCAGAATGCCGATGGCAGTGACCGCGACGACAACGCCGTCCGCTTTGGTGTATTCGGTCAAGCTGCTGCTCAAATCGCGGCAGGCCGTGGCGGTTCGACATGGCACCCCAACATCGTCCATTGTAACGACTGGCAAACAGGATTAGTGCCACTGATGCTTCGTGAACTATGTGGGCCGGAGATGCCGGCAACCGTGTTCACCGCGCATAACATGATGTTCCAGGGACTGTTCCCCTGGGAAGGGCGGACGGCTCTCCGGTTGCCAACGAATGATGGGATCGAGGCCGGACTTGGACTCCACGGCCAGTTGAGCTTCCTTAAGGCTGGGCTCTATTTTTCGGATTCCCTGACGACGGTAAGTCCGACATATGCTCGGGAAATCCAGACGCCGGATTATGGTTACGGCCTCGAAGGACTGGTGCGCGCGCGGGGGGGCCACCTCACCGGCATCCTGAACGGCATCGATTCGGTTTTCTGGGACCCTTCGGGGAACACCCGGCTTGCTGCCAGGTATTCGGCGCAGGACCTGTCCGGAAAGCGCTACTGCAAGAATGCACTGCAACGGGAGCTCGGGCTCGTCGAGGACGAAAACGCGCCATTGATTATCTTTGTCGGCCGCCTTACGTGGCAAAAAATGGCCGATATTCTGCGCGACTGCCTGCCCGCGATTCTCGCGCGCGAGCCGGACCGCCAGTTCGCTCTCCTGGGGCAGGGAGAGCGCGGTCTCGAGGACGGTTTCCGGTCCATCGCTGCGGCGTTTCCGGGCCGCGTCTCGGTTCAGATCGGATATTGTGAAGACCGCGCTCACCGCATTCATGCCGGCGGCGATATCCTCCTCCATGGATCACAATTTGAGCCGTGTGGTCTTACCCAACTCTACGCCATGCGCTTCGGCACCATTCCTATCGTGCGTCCGGTCGGGGGCCTTGCCGACACTGTGGTGCATGCCTCCGAGCAAGCCCTTGTCGACGGCACCGCCACCGGTGTGTGGTTCGAGGAGCCGAGCGCCGAAGCCATGATTTCGGCAGTCGATCACGCTATCTGGCTGTACCGGCAACCGCTGACCTGGCGCCGGCTGCAGCGGGTGGCCATGGGGGTCGATTCCAGTTGGGATCGTTCCGCCCGCCAGTATCTCGCACTTTATTCGAGGCTGCGGGCGCATCGTTTGGGAGCGGCGGCGGGCCAGGATGCCGACATTGACGCTGTCCGTGAAAGCGCCTGACGACACTTGGCCGCAGTCACAGGCCTGGCCCGTCCGGATCAAATTCATGGGCGCCAGACCACCGTAACAGCGATGAGGGAAGAAGGAGCCACGATCATGGGTGCCACTGAGATCAGGATGCAAGTACAGCAGGTTCGCGAACTGGCTTACAGATTCTGGGAGAACGACGGTCGCCCGCACGGTCGCGACCTGGAGTATTGGCTGAAGGCGGAGCGGTCGCTCACTTCTTCTGGCGGACCGGCGGATTCCACCCGCACCAGGATGCCAGGGCCGGCTCCTCTCCTCACAAATCGGAGCGGACCCGCAATCACGTCGCTGCAAATCAAGCCGAATACCCGGAAGTCTTCCACTCCCCGTAAGGCACCAGCACGAAAGAAAGGCTTGGACCGTTAGATCGGGACCACGGCGGGAGGCGAAGCCGAATAGCAGGGCTTTCCCCTTGCAAAGGCGATATTTTCCGCACTCGTTGCGCCAAGGCGTCGTGTCGCTTCCTGATCAGATAGGCGAAATGGGGCGTAGCCACGGCATCGCGCATGCGGAGCAAAACGTGATCGGTCGTAAGATCGGGTAGGTCGCGGGCATCCCGGGACCGAGCGGAGGTCAATTCAGCTCCTTTCCAGGTCAACGGCTCGTCCGGCAGCATAGATCCGGTACTCGAGAGTCCGTTGGGCGGGCAGACGCTTCATCTTGACCAGCCAGTCGACGGCTCGCCCCTTGCCGTCGAGATGCAGACCGGTTCGAACATCATGGCGAAGCGCTACGACGTCGAGGTATATCCCCGGGGCCGTGACGCCGGCCGGGGCGGCAGTACCCAACTTTGCGAAAACGTATTAACGTACCGGCGAACAGGCGGTGGCCGGCGCCGTAGACGGGCCGTCGGCACACATATCCGGTGCAGCCGCAGGGGCGGCCCGTCCGTGTCCCGGCCGTTCGGATCACATGAACCAGAGAGCGGAGAAACGCCATGATTGCATGCAGGGGAATTGCTCATTTTTCCATCCCGGTTTCCGACCTCGCGAAGAGCACGAAGTTTTACGCCGACGTCATCGGCTGCAAGCTGATCAATACCGACGGCAAGCGCCATTCCTTCATGGATGCGGGCGGGACCTGCATCCTGCTCTGCGCCGAAGCGCCGCCGATCAATCCCGCCAACCGCAAGGACCTCGTCCACCACGCCTTCATGGTTTCCGACGAAGAGCTCGCGCAGGCGCGAAAGCATCTCGAGGGTCATGGCGTCGAGGTTTTGGAAGAAGAAGATCGACAGGGCGGCACGGTCAACGGGCCGAGGGTCTATTTCCGCGATCCCGACGGCACCCGAATCGAATTCATCAAGCTTACGAGCTACGACACCACCCCGAGGTAATCTCCGAAGCCGAGAGGCCTTGGCGGCTATCAGGCCCACTCCCGCGCGACCGTGCCGAGGGCGCGCCTGCCTTGAGGATGCCGCGGCGAAGGACGGGGAAGATGGGCGCATGGCCAAGCTGCCGCGGGAGATAAGACCGACGCCGCCGACGATCCGCTCGCGCATCGTCCTAGAAATCGCGGCGGAACTGGTCGCAATGAAGGATCAGCCGAACGATCAGGCGAAAATCCTGCTCCGGCCCCAGGGCGCGTCCGAGTGGCAGCTTTCCCTGTTCGGCTCGAGCACCGTCGAAGGGCTGCACGAAGTGGTCGCACGCAAGTCCGACCTCGCCATCGTCAATCCCGCGTCGCTGCTGGCGCTGGCCGTGTCGGGCAAGGGATCGTATTTCCGTTCGCCCCAGCCGGTTCGTCCCATCGCCGTCTTTCCGTCCCGCGACAGCTGCATGTTCGCGGTGCGCGCCGATCTTGGCCTCACCCACCTCGAGGAGATCGCACGTAACAAGGTGCCGCTGCGGCTGGCGGTGCGCGGCCAGCGCGATCACTGGCTGCATCCCATGCTGGACGATATCGTCCGGGCGGCGGGGTTCACGCTGGACGACTTGTGTGGCTGGGGCGGCGAGGTCCGCATCGAAGGCCATATCCCCAGGCTCGGCGGCCCCAAGTTCGAGGCCATGGCGCGCGGCGAGATCGACGCCATCTTCGACGAATCGGTGACCACCTGGGCCAACGACGCGACGCCGGCCGGCATGACCGTGCTGCAGATGGTCCGAGGCGACGGTCGCCCGGCTCGAAGTCCTGGGCTATTGCCGGGACGTGTTGCCCAGGGCGCAGTTCCCGACCCTGCCGGAAGACGTGCTCACCATCGATTTCAGCGGCTGGCCGATCATCGTGCGCGAAGACGCATCCAACGATTTCGTGACCCGGATCTGCACCTGCATGGAAGCGCGCAAGCACCTCATTCCGTGGCAGGAGGAGGGGCCGCTCCCGATCGAGCGGATGTGCCGGAACTGTCCCGACACCCGGCTCACCGTGCCGCTGCATCCGGCGGCGGAACGGTTCTGGCGGCAGTGCGGGTATGTCTAGGGCGCGTTGCCCTGATGTTGCAACGTCATGCCCCGGCTTGTCCGGGGCATCCATGGATTGCCCGGATAAACCGGGCAATGACGAATCAGTAAATTGATTCAATCCGCGGGAAACGTGCTCTGGAACTCGGCGTGTCGCGCCGGGACGACGGCTTATGTATCCGCGCCGCGGACGCGGTCGATCACCTGTGCCGGGTCGTCGGCGCAATTGTATCCCCGCCAGGCGACATGGCCGTCCGGCCGCACCAGGACGAGGGGCAACTCGTAAGCCGCGGCGATGGCGGGGTCGGCCAGCGCGACCTCCGTCAGCGGGACACCGCGATCCTTCGCCGCGGCGCGCAGGGCCTGCGTGTCGGGGGGTGATGCGCCGAGCTGCAGCAGCGTGAAACCGGTGCCGAAGAGGTCGAGGGTGGAGCGGCCTTCTCCGATCCAGACATGGGGCGCCCGCGATCCCGCCCGGGTGGTCGGCGTGTAGTGCATCGCTTCCACCGGTGGTGCCCGTGTCCCGTCGGTGATACAGACGGGGGAGCCTTCGTAGGCGTATTGGAACTTCTGGTATTCGCTGCCCGACAGCGCGTGGATGCTGTTGCGCAGGTGCTCGACCGCGGGGTCCGGTTCACCCCGCGCGGCGCGATCGGCTGCCGCCGCAGTGACCGCGGGCAACGCGGTGATGGCCCGGAACGCTTCGGTGGCGAGGTGGACGTTGCGCCGCGCGACGGGCCGCCGCTCCGGCTCGTAGGACGCGAGGAGCCGCGGTCCACCCCAGCCGTCGATCATGGCGGCGAGCTTCCAGGCGAGGTTCATGG
Source organism: Alphaproteobacteria bacterium (assembly GCA_009380075.1). Lineage (GTDB taxonomy): Bacteria > Pseudomonadota > Alphaproteobacteria > SMXQ01 > SMXQ01 > WHSO01. Next base: position 11,314 of record WHSO01000064.1, read on the forward strand.
CGTCCTCCACCCCCGTATGCATGCCGTAGCCGCCGGTGGGGGAATTCTGGTGCGCCGCGTCGCCGGCGATGAACACCCGGCCGTCGCCGTAGCACTCGGCGACGTAATCGCGCCGCTCCCAGCACTGGACGTTGATGATCTCGTGGGGAAAGGGTGCGCCGAACAGGCGCCGGAGGTAGCCTTCCGCGTCGGGCTCGGGTGACGGGTCGTCGAAGACCGACAGGCGCCACAGCTCCCTGCCGTCGATGGCGATCATCTCCGACCAGCAGCCGGTTTCGTCGATGGAGCGGTGGAACCGCGCCCAGCCCTTGTCGTGCAGCGTCACCATCCCGGCGGAGCGGAAGAAGATGTTGATGCTGTGGGCAACGACGCCGAGGCCGCCGAGGCCGATGCCGAGCGCGTCCCGGACCACGCCGCCGGGGCCGTCGCAGCCGACGAGATAGCGCGCGGTGACCGTTTCGGTGGCGCCCGTCCTGCCGTCGCGCAGGACGGCGTGGACGGCGCTCTCGTCCCGGGAAAAGCTCTCGAGGCCGATCCGGTAACGCAGGCGGACGGGCGTCAGCGTCTTCGCATGGGCGGCGAGGATCGGGTCGAAGAAGATCTGCGGGCAATGGCACGGGCTTTCCGGGGTGAACGGCAGCCGGTCCGGCGCCGCATAGGCGGGAATCCGGAGGCGCGCCAGCTCCGGCCCGAGGAAGCTGCGCTGATAGACGACGTCGCCGGGAAGATGCGCGGGCCAGCCCGCGCGCCGGACCGTGCCCGCAATCCCCCAGCGGCGGCAGAATTCCATGCCGCGCGCGCTGACCTGGCTCATCTTGGGAACCGGGACCGTCCCGTCCCGTTTCTCCACCACCATGCAGTCGATCCCGAGGCGGCCGAGCTCAATGGCGAGCGCCAGCCCGACAGGGCCGGCCCCCGCGATCAGGACCGGAAGGACGGCGTCACCACCGCCGCGGGCAGGCGCGCGTCCCATCAGCACGCCACGAACAGCTCGTCCACGGGAATCCGCCGGCCGATCATGTCCTGCTCGAACAGGTAGTCGACGAGGGCCTCCAGCGTCGGCCGGTTGGGCTCGATCCCGTAGGGCCAGGGGTCGTCGCCGAATTCGCGGATCAGTTCGTCCACATGATCCTTCAGCCACGGCAGCATGTAGGGCAGTGTGCCGCTGACGCTGCGCATGCGGGCGACGGCCTTGTTCTTGGCGGCCTCGAACGCCGCGTAAAGGCTCCGGGCGACGAAGGGATGGGCTTCGTGGAGGTCGCGGCGGATCACCACCAGATGCATGATCGGAAAGATTTTCGTGCGCCGGTAGTAATCGAGCTCGACCGCGTGGAAATCGGCGAACAGGCGCTCGATATCGGGATGCGCGCCGAGCGACACCGGAACTTGCGGGGTGATCAGGGCGTCGAGCGCCCCGTCCTCCAGCAACTGGGTGAGTGATTTGTCGGAACGGTTCGGTTCCATCCGCACGGGCTTGAGCAGGGGCATGATCTCGGCGGTTTCGTGGACTCCCGGCTTGTTCAGGTCGCCCTGCACCCAGTGGATGGTGGAGAGGTCCACGCCGTGGTCGTGGGCAAGCATGCCGCGCATCCAGACCGACGCCGTCTGGGTGTAGACCTGCGTTCCGACGCGCTTTCCCTCCAGGTCCTTCGGCGCGCGAATGCCCGCCTTGCGGTTGACGGTGACGAACCCGTGGCGGAACAGGCGCGACGGGAACACCGGAATAGCGACGAACGGGCATCGGCCCGCATCGAACCGGGCGATGAATTCGGACGCCGACATTTCGGCCGCATCGAACGGCTCGGGGCCCGACATGCGGTTGAACAGGTCGCGCGGTGAGTCGCTGAGGACAAAGTCGAGGTCGATACCCTTGGGACGGACTTGGCGCGTATAGAGCGGCAGCATGCGGTCATAGAGGCCGCAGGCGAAAGTTATCGCCAGTGAAGTGGTCTCGGACGCCATCCCCGATCGTGCCCGCTTTTGTTTTGTTTCGGCGGAGGATGGCACGAGCCCCCGGCCATTCAAATGGTTTAATTCTGGCCTTTGCGGTGGTATTCGACGCGGGCTTCCCACCAGCCCGTCGCACGGTCGCACGATCATTGGGCGGCGGCGGATCCGAGTTTCTTGTCGAGCCAGCGACGCAATGGTGGGATATCCAGCGCTACAAAAACCGCGCCGACCGGCACCATCCAGAATCCCAGAATCGGCAGGAACCCGAATATGCCTCCGGCGATGAGCAACAGGCCGACGACGAGGCGCAATCCCCGAGGGATCTTCTCCTGCCCCCAGCGGTAGGCTTTCCGGAGAATTTTGATTGTGCGGCTTTTCCAGGTTTCCGTCTGATTTGGGGAAAGTCGCGCCATGGGATTCTTCCTTACGCTATCAATGCAAAATGTTTGAGCCGCGCGACTGTCGGGAATGGGCCCTTCACTAACGACGCGAGAACACGAAGGTTTCGCACAGTAGGCACACCGCTCGCTACGCTTGTGGTGGAGGTATCGGCCTTGCGCGGCCTGCGCCGGGAGCGACGGTCGACGCCTGACTCAGGCGGGCGGCGGCGGGAGCACCTTCGGAGTGATCTCAGCCGGAGACGGCGCCACAGGGTCCGTCCCGCGCAGCACCGTGGCGAGGTGCTGACCGAGGATTGTCAGGATGACCAGAATCGGAACCGCGAGCAGCGTCCCGAATATTCCGAGGATCATCGTCCACAGGATCATCGACAGGAATATCGCGATTGGGCTCAGAGTCAGATGGCGGCCGAGGATCATCGGCGTGATGACGGTTCCCTCGATCATGCTCATGACGCCGTAAGACAACGGCGGCGCCACGATCTGCCACCAGGCTTCAAAACTCACGAGCGCGACCGTCGCAATGCACGCGAAGGCAATGAGGGGCCCGAGATAGGGCATGAAGCCGAGGACCATGGCGAGGATGCCCCAAAGGGCGGGATTGGGCATGTCGAAAAGGTGCATCGCGAGCGCTGTCATGGCGCCCAGACACGCGTAGATGAGAGTGCTGATTCGGAGAAAGCGGGGGATCGTGCTCTGAATAGATTCGAAAGCCCTCTCCAGAGAATCGCGATGGCCCATGAATGACATGCTGCGAATTCGCCGACGAAGGTGCGACTCATCGGTCGCCAGAAAGAAGAATGTAAGGACCACGGTAATCATGATCTGGGCGAAGGTCAGCCAGGTCGACAGAAAGAACTGGTTGATGAAAGAGGTTCCCTGCAGCGTCACCTCGCGCGTGAAATAGGCCGCGCTCCGCCCCGATGCCAGTTTTCTCAGTTCCTCTGTTGCCTCACGTGCCTGCTGTAGCGATTTCTGCATCGGCCAGAGCTTCGCCTCGATGTCCCTCTGTATCATTGGAACGCGCTCGATCCAATCCTGGGCCGGCTCGGCGAGGTGATACAGCGCGGCGGTCCCCGTTGCCATCAATCCCAGTATGACGCAGAGCGCGCCAAGTTTCTCGGGCAGGCCGATAAACCTGAGGCTGCGGACCACGGGACGCAGAATGATGCTGAGGAAAACGGCGAACAATACCGGCAGGAAAAAATCCGCCGCGAAATACATCGTGTACAGGAGCGCCAGGATGCCGAGAAAAGTCATCGCGACCGGTGCGGCTCCCCGGATGATGTGTGCAAACTCTTCCGCGGTCAGCGATTCTTTGGAATGGGGGACGTCGGCAACGACTTCTCTTTTTGTCTCGCTGGTTGCCATTGCCTGTCTCGCCATTCCGTCATAAACGTCGGAGGACGACGATTGTTCCAGACGGCGGGCTCGGGCATTCGGCCCGGCGAGAACGGATTTACGTACGGCTAGCGCGTCGCCGGCCCGGCAACGGTCGAGGCGGTACGGAGCCCCAGCTTCGGCACGGGCTTCGGCGCAGGCGCTGGTTCCGTGGTCGGGCCGCCGTAAAGGGCGCGGGCGCCGGCAACGTCTCCCGGCTGAGGCTGGCGGAATCGCTCCTGATACTTGATCGCCATGATGCGGCCGGGTTCGCCCCAGACGTGATCGAGACCGATGGCGTGGCCGATCTCATGGAGGGCGACGTAACGAACATCGTAAATGGTAAGATTGCCGTCGAAGCGGCTTTTCCAACCGAAGTCGGGATTGAAGCACACGGCCGCCTTTCGAATTTCCGACATATCGGCACCGGGCCGTTTTCGCGGCACGATATCGGCGTAGGCGATTCCCGCCGGAACAGCCTGGACGCCGAGGATGATATCGGCGTCCGCCGCATCGGCGACTTCCTCGAACCGGATTCCGGCGAGCGATTGCCACGTTGCGAAGGCGCCTCGGAACTCCGCGGCGATGGTAGCGTTGGTGAGGCCATTAGGGCCAAGCCGCGGCGGGAACGGACGCATGGACCGGCAATTGATGCTTCCGGGCCGCTCTACGGCGGTTCTGAGGAAGGCAAAACGCACATGCGCGGGCGTACCCAGGCGGGGAGCGCCCCATTTCACCTTCTGCCCATCCAGGATGAGGAAGGCATACGCGTCATCCCCGGCGCGTGCTCCCTGCTGCGGGAAAAACGATCCCACGGCCAATACCGCCATCACGGCGGCGATGGCAAGGCCCCTGAACAATACGCGTCTACGACCGGTCCCCCGGCAAAGCGTACTCTGCAAACGATATCCCCCGGATACGAGAACATCCCGGTCAACAGGCACCTCAGTCCAACGCGATACAGAAGCAGGACTGTTGAAATGTCAATACAATTTCGAAAGGTAGGGCTTTTGTCTCTGGGCCATCTTGATGGAGAATATCGGTTGCGGGAGGGCTTGGTTTCGTGGATCGGGTCGCCGGCGGGATGGTCGCCCCGGAAGGATGGAGGATATCGTGAAAGAACGTCCGGACTTCAGATCGCGACGGCCGCACGGAGTGCGGCGCGCTGGATTCGTGCTTGCCGCGTTGGCCATGCTGACTCCCGCCTGCGGTCCGAAGGCCCAGCCCACCGCGTACCATACCCGATCCGACCATGTGCGGGTCGAGACCGTGGCCGGCGGGCTGGAGCATCCCTGGGCCGTCGCCTTCCTGCCCGACGGCCGGATGCTGGTGACCGAGCGTGCCGGGCGGCTTCGTGTGGTGGCGAAGGGGGGCAAGATCGGGGCGCCGATCGCCAATGTTCCGAGGGTCTATCATTCGGGCCAGGGCGGGCTTCTCGATGTTGCGCTGTCGCCCTCCTTCGCAAAGGATCGCCTGGTTTATCTGTCGTTCGCCGAGTCGGGCGACGGGGGCGCCTCGACCGCGGTGGTGCGCGGCCGGCTGAATGAGTCCGCGACGTCCCTCGAATCCGTCAGCACCGTCTTCCGCCAGCTGCCCAAGGTCTTCGGCAGCAGCCATTTCGGCTCCCGCCTCGCGTTCGCCCGTGACGGGCGCCTGTTCCTGACCATGGGCGACCGCGGCAAAGGCGATCCCGCCCAGGACCTGTCGAACCATATCGGCACCATCGTCCGTATCGAACCCGACGGCAAGGTGCCGTCCGACAACCCGTTCGTCGGCCGCGCCGGGGCCCGGCCGGAGATCTGGTCCTACGGCCACCGCAACGGGCAAGGTGCCGCGCTCCATCCGGAAACAGGGGTTCTGTGGATGCATGAGCACGGCCCGCGCGGTGGCGACGAGATCAACATTCCGGAAGCGGGAAAAAACTACGGCTGGCCGCTGGTCAGTTGGGGCACCGAGTATTCGGGCTGGCCGATCCCCGACCCGCCGACGCGCCCCGAACTGGTCGACGCGATCTATCAGTGGACGCCGGTGATTGCCGCCTCGGGCATGGCGTTCTACACCGGCGACCTGTTCCCGGAATGGCGGGGCAACCTGCTGGTCGGCGGGCTGATGGCGGAGGCCGTCGTGCGCCTTACGCTCGACGGAAACCGCGTGACGGCGGAGGAGCGGATTCCCATCGACGCACGGGTGCGCGACGTGCGCATGGGGCCCGACGGCGCCGTCTACGTACTGACCGACGAGGAAGACGGTAGGCTCCTGCGGCTCTCGCCCGCAGGTTGATGGCGCCTTTGCGCGTTCGTCACCGGGCGCGCCGACTTCGGATTGCTGGGGGTGGATTTGGTCTCGCGCCACGACGTGACGGCTCAGGCCCTGTGGTATGTGGCCGAGGGTAGGATCGAACTCCGGAGCGAGAAGCTTGGTCCCTGCCCGGACGACGAGCACGTGCTTCTGCGCGCGCTGTTTTCCGGGGTGAGCCGGGGGACCGAGCGGACCGTCAGCGCGGGGCGGGTACCGTCGTCCGAATTCTCCCGCATGCGTTGCCCGCACCAGGCGGGCGAATTCCCCTACCCGGTGAAATACGGCTACGCCTTGGTGGGGGAGGTCGAGGCGGGGCCTGCCGATCTCGTCGGCCGCACTGTGTTCGCGCTCCATCCCCACCAGGACCGCGTGTGCCTTCCGGTGGCGGATGTGCGTCCCCTGCTGGAGGGCCTGCCACCGCGCCGCGCCGTACTCGCCGCCAACATGGAAACGGCCCTCAATATCCTTTGGGACGGCAACGTCAGCGCCGGCGACAGGGTGTTGGTGGTCGGCGGCGGGGTGGTCGGCCTTCTGGTCGCGGCGCTTGCCCGCGACGCGGGCGCGGCGGTCACGGTGGTCGATATCCGTGATGAGCGCGCGGCTCCATCCCGCGCATTGGGCGTCGGCTTCGCGCGGCCCGACGCCGCGCCGGGCGAGCAGGATATCGTCATCCACACCAGCGCCAGCGAGGCGGGGCTGGCGCTGGCGCTGGATTCCGCCCGCTTCGAGGGAGCAATCGTTGAGGCGAGCTGGTACGGCGACCTCATGCCGCGGGTGGCGCTGGGCGGCGCCTTCCACTCGCGCCGCCTGCGCCTGGTGTCGTCCCAGGTCGGCGCGGTGTCGCCCGGCCACAGGGCGGAATGGTCCCACGCCCGCCGCCTCGGCCGCGCCCTCGAACTCCTGTGCGACCGCCGCTTCGACGTGCTGCTGGGCGAGGACATCCCCTTCGCCGAGGCGCCGGCGCTCCTGCCCGACGTTCTCGCCCGGGCGGATTCGCACCGCATGCCCGTGCTACGCTATACATGATCGGGCATTGCCCGGCCCGCCAGGGAGGCCCCTTGCCGATGTACTGCGTCCAGATTCGTGATCACGTGATGATCGCCCACAGCCTCAAGGGTGACGCCTTCGGCCCGGCCCAGAACCTGCACGGCGCGACCTATGTCGTGGACGTCGGCTTTCTGCGCGAGGCGTTGGATGAGAACGACATCGTCCTCGACATCGGGCTCGCGACCGAGCATGTGCGCCGCATCCTGCAGGACATCAACTACCGCAATCTTGACGACCATCCGACCTTTGCCGGCCGCCGGACGACGACCGAAGTGCTCGCCCGCTGGATCTTCGACCGTGTCGCGGCCGCGCTCGGCGACGGCGACCTCGGCCCGTCCGGGCGCGCCGTGTCGCGCCTGCGCGTCGTGCTGCATGAATCCCACGTGGCCCTTGCCTCCTACGAGGCCGACCTCGTTCATGGATGACATCTGGTTTGCGGTGCCCGGCGATTTGGCGGCGCCGACCGGCGGCTACGCCTATGCCCGCCGGGTGCTGGCGGAGCTTTCGGCGCTCGGCATCCGGGCGCAGGTGCTGCCGCTGTCGGCGGAATTTCCCCATCCTTCGGCCGTGGCGCTGGACGATTGCGCTCGGCGTCTGCGTGAGTTGGCGCCGGGCAGCACCGTGCTGTTCGACGGCCTCGCCTACGGCGCCATCCCGGCGGGGCTCCTGGACGCGCTGGACCTCGACATCGTCGTCCTCGTGCACCATCCGCTGGCGCTGGAAACGGGCCTTGATCCCGCTCGAGCCGCCGAGCTCGAGGCCACCGAGATCGCCGCCCTCGCCCGCGCCCGCGCGGTGATCTGCACCAGCGCCCA